>JACPAO010000090.1 GCA_016180755.1 Methanobacteriota archaeon | reverse complement strand
CGAAGGCGCTCCACGAGCAGGGCGTCGCCGATGAGACGCTTCAACGGATCCACAAGGACCAGCCCGAGCGGCTCTTCGAGGTCACGATCGAGCCCGGAAAGCCCGTGCGGTAGCCGCGAGTCAACAACTTCTTGTAGCGGGCCGGGTCTGGTTCGGCCCGATGTCCGAACCGACCAAGCCGATGGTGGCCCCCATCACGCTCGAGAAGCATTTCCTCGTCGGCGGAAAGCGCGTCACGTGCCACGTCACCTTCCCGGCGCAGATCGCCCTCGACATCGGCCTCGAGAACATGTACGCGTGCGCGCAGCGCGTCCTCGTGAGGCTCGAGTCGAAGGAAGGCAAGATCAAGGAGCTCAAGCTCGGCGAATAGCGCCCCTCCCATCCGCCCCCCGCAAACGCCATCAAGGGGGACTCGTTGGTGCCCTCGATGGAACCCACCGCTCAAGCGAAGAAGTCCTGGACGCCCGCGCGGAAGGCGAACGTCGCCCTCGGGGCGATCATGGTGACCATGGGCGTCTTCCTCCTGCTTTCCATCTCGAACGACCTCGAGTTCTACGTGCTCGTGTCGGGCCCCATCCTCATGCTCGCCGGGCTCGGGGCCATCATGGTGATGTTCGTGAAGGACATGCCCGCCTCCGCCACGTGGCTGGGAGGAGCGGCCGTAGCCTTGGGCGCCGTCCTCTTCGTCCACGACCTCGTGCTTCCGCCCGCCATCGCCAACGTGGCCCACGCGGGGTCGGGCCTGGGGGTCCTGCTCGTCGGAATCCTGCAGCTTGTGGGCACGATGGACCTGGCGGCGCGCTTCTCGCGCAAGAAGGTCGCCACGAAGCCGTGACGGGTCCCGTCAGGCGGCCGCGGGCCGGGCCAAAAGGTGACGCCGCCCGGCGAGGAAGGCGCACCCGTAGAGGAGCGCGGTGAGCACAAGGAGGGATCGGTAGCCCACGACGAGCGCCATGTACTCGAGGAGGCCGCCGACCATGGCGCCGAGGAGGTTCGCGCCGAACGCGGTCCGGGCGTTCTCCGTTTCGCGGAACCGCTCCGCGAACACGATGTTCGCGAGGAAGACGGGAGCGAAGGCGAGGGCCGTCGCGGCCATGAAACGTACGGGGGCCGAGAGCCCGATGAGCGCCGCCGTAGGGACGAGCCACGCGACGGCGAGCGCGACGATGAGCAGCGCGTAGACGAGTTCGGGTCGGCGGAATCGGACGCGGCGCGAGACCTCGATCGCGGCGAGGACCGTGAGGAGGATCCCCCCGAAGACGAGCGCGTTCACGAACCACGTCGTGCCGAAGAGGAGCGCGAACTGGACGACGTTCTTGGTCTCGAGGAGGAGGAACGCTGCGCCCATGAAGAAGAGGTCGAGGTAGCCCTTCATGGGGGCGAAGGGTCCGGCGACGCGCCGCACGAGGAACACGGACGCCGCGAGGATGAGGGCCATGGTGAGGAGGTAGAAGCCCGGGATGGACTTCTCGCGAAGATACAGGAACGGGTGGTCGTCCGTCGCGGGAGGCGCGACGGGCGCGGCGAGGGCCGTCCACGTCGCGGGGCAGTTGAGGGCGGAGGCGTTGTGGCTCGTCGTGAGGACGGCCAGCCCTTTCGGGGCGGGGTAGAGGACGTCGACGCACGGCGGATGCGCGTACGCGACCTGGAGGGTGTTCGCGAGCCGGTCGACGAGCCAGGCCTCGCGGTAGTAGTTGTACATGGAGAACACGCCGTCGGGGGCGAGCCGGTCGCGCGCGACCTCCATGGCCTCGATCGTGAAGAGGTAGCTCTCGAGCCGCAGGGACGATTGGCCGGAGACGAGCGTGAGGGAGTCGGGGAGGGCGAAGAGGATCATGTCGTAGGTCTCGTTCGTGCGCTCGAGGAACGCCCGCCCGTCGTCGATGACGACGTGGACGCGAGGATCGTCGTAGGGATGCTCGGGGTGGAGGCGGTCGCCGAGCGCCTGGAGCTTGGGATCGATCTCGACGGCGTCCACGCGGGAGGCGCCTTTGGCGAGCGCGATGGCGACGTCGCTTCCGGTTCCGGCGCCCACGATGAGGACGCGGCTGGGCGGGTCGGTCTCGGCGCGTCGGTCGTAAGGGAGGAAGTAGAACCGCTCCTCCTCCGGGCGGTCGGCGGCGGCCTGGATCCGTTGGTGGGGGATCCCGTTTACATTCACGTCGATCGCGCCATCGGGGCGGGGGTCGAGGTGGATCTTGTAGTACGGGGACCAGTGGTTGTCGCTCGCGGCGGACTCGACGCCGAGGGTGCCGAGGAGGGCGACGATGGCGAGGGCCTCGAAGACCTTGCGGACGCGCTTGGGGTCGGCACGGAGAAGCCACTGGAGGACGATGGTCGCGACGATGCCCCAGACGATGGAGGGCGCGTACGCAAACGAGAGGAGGGAGAACGCGGCGATGCCGAGGATGCTGCCGATGATGTCGAGTCGGTACGCCTCGAGGGGTTCGAAGAGCGCGAACTGGCGTCCCACGCCTTCGGCGATCATGGCCATGACGGCGGCGACCGCGACGAAGACGATGGGCAGGGTGAGCCAGATCGGGAGCCCGGTCGACGTGTACGCGCCGAAGAAGAGCAGCCCGGATCCGGTCCTGTCGATGCGGACGGGGAAGACCCCGACGAAGAGGACGAGTCCGGCGAGGACGACCGGGGACCAGGGGAAGAGGTTGACCTTGGCGCGAGCGCGGAGGAAGCCTGCGCCGATTCCGAGGAAGCTTCCCAGGAGGACGAAGTTCGAGAAGTAGGAGAGGTAGATGACGTTCGAGCCGGTCCAGCGGATGAGCGCTAGCTCGACGAAGAGCATCAAGAAGCTCAAGACGACGAGGCGCAGCTTGGCGGCGCGCGTCGACGCCGGGACGGCCGGCTGCGTCGCGGTTGGCGGGTGGCCGATAGACGCCGCTGCCGTCCCCTGGCTGGCGACGGCCTCGGGACCCACGCGCGCGCCAGAGAGCCGACGGCTTAAAAATCGGCCGGTGGCCGAGGCCACCTTCTTGGGAACCGTACAGTCGGTGGCGCTTCGCGCGAGGGGTCGTGGGCGGCCCGCTACTTCATGGGGGCGGGCGCGGTCGCGGCGGGCGGGGGCGCGGGCGCCTTCTTCGGCTGCCCCAGGTACCAGACCCAGACGAGCGCGACGACGGTGGTGGCGATCCCGAGCACGAGGGCGTCCTGGAACGATCCCAGGTGGCCGCTGCTTGCCATCATGGCGAGCATCGGCATCGAGAGGACGAAGTTGGTGCGGCTTGCGAGGAACGCGGTCCGGGCCCACTTGGGCTGGTCGGCAGGCGCGGGGGTTCCCGTCTTCGCGGTGTCCTCGGCGGCGGCGATGATCCGGCGCTGGTTCGGCCAGATGATGAACCAGACGTTGTACCACATGATAAGGCCCAGCGTGCCGCCGAGGAGGATGGTGCGGCCCTGCTCCTTGAAGGCGCCGTTCGCGAACTCCGTGAACGTCCCGGCGTCGCGGACCATCAAGGCCAGGAGGAGGATTCCGGCGACGACGGTGGCCGTGGCGCCCCAGCGGAACCACCAGAGGGCCCGCGGCATGAGGGTCGGGACGACCTTGCCCTTGGTCGCGCCGTCGAGGCCCTTCTGCCAGGGGACGTTCACGAGGTTGAAGAAGTAGAGGAGGCCGATCCACGTGATCCCCGCGACGAAGTGCAGCCACCGCAGGATGATCGCCAACATCGCTTCCATTTCTACCAAGTCTAGTCCTCCGAGCGCGCGAAACTTGAGCGGGAATCTTAAGCCTATGCTAACCCGGGTTCCAGTGGAATCCCATCACGAAAGCCTATAACGCGCGAGGCCGGTAACGCGCCAGCCCGGGGGCCCTGAAACATGGCGGACGCATCGGATTGGTGGAAGCCTTGCATCGCTGAGTTCGTCGGCGTGTTCACGCTCGTCTACATCGGGGCCGGCGCCATCGTGGCGACCGGCGGCACGAACCTCGTGGCCATCGCGCTCGCCCACGGGCTCGCGCTCGCGGTCATGATCACGGCGCTCGCGCACATCTCGGGCGGGCACTTCAACCCGGCCGTGACGGTCGCGGCGCTCTTCACGAAGCGCATCCAATGGGAACTCGGGCTACTCTACATCATCTTCCAGCTCTTGGGGGGCATCTTCGGCGCGTTCCTCCTCGTGGCCTCGTTCCCGGGCAACGCGTGGGAGCCCGTGAAGCTCGGGACGCCGGCGGTGGTCGGGATCACGGCCGCGAACGCCGTCATCGTCGAGGCCGTCATGACGTTCTTCCTCGTGTTCGTCATCTTCGGCGTCGCGATCGACGGCCGGAACCTCATGAAGGCCGTGGGCGGCTTCGCGATCGGCCTCACGGTCACGATGGATATCCTCATGGGCGGGCCCATCACGGGCGCCGCGATGAACCCGGCCCGCGCCTTCGGGCCTGCCTTGCTCTCCCGGACGTGGGAAGGCCAGCTCATCTACTGGGCGGGCCCGCTCCTTGGCGGCATCATGGCGGGCCTCGTGTACGACAACGCGTTCCTTCAGCCGACGAAGAAGGACGACGCTCCTCGCGAGACGACGATGCCGACGACGCCCCCGCCCTCGACGTGAGACGGATCAGTTGAGCTCGTTCGTGACCGTGAACGAGCCGAAGTTCGCCATCGACGTGTGCAACGTGCAGGAGAACGCGTAGGTCCCCGCCTTCGTGAGGTACACCGCGGCGGACGTGGTGCCCGAGGCTGTGGTGCCGATGCTGCACGGTTCCGGCGTCCCCGAATTGCAGACGAGGTTGTGGCCGACGGCGTCGCTGTTCGTGAGCTTGATGCCGTCGCCGCGCTTGATGGAGGAGCCGGGAGCGTAGGTCGGTGGCCGGGCAGAGGCGCCCGTGACGGCGCCCTGCTGGTACGTGATCGTCATGACCGCGCCCTTGCCGATCTCCACGACGACACTCGTCTCGTCGCTCCAGAAGTGCTCCCCCTGGTAGATGGCGTGGGCCCGCAGGTAGATGGTGCCGGGCTCGATGACGGCGCGATCCGCACCCGGACAGCACCCGTGGCTGGCGCACACTCCTGAAGAGCGTGCGGCCATGCTGGCGGCTATCGGGATGAACAGCATCGAGGACTTGTTTCGGGACGTCCCTGTAGAGGTGCGACTCGGCCGGCCGCTTGACATCCCTCCTCCACATTCGGAATTTGAGGTCACCACCCGTCTTGAGGCGCTGGCGGCACGAAACGGGGACGCCTCCGCCTACACGTGTTTCCTCGGCGGCGGGACCTCTATCCGCTACATCCCCGCCATCGTGAAACACCTCATTGGCCGGTCGGAATTTTATACCTCGTACACCCCCTATCAGCCC
>JACPAO010000089.1 GCA_016180755.1 Methanobacteriota archaeon | reverse complement strand
GGCCGTCTTCGGCGCGCTCGGCGTCATCAAGATCGAGGGGGAGTTCGTGTATTCGGGGGACCTCGCCGTCCAGACGATCAAGGAGTGGGAGACGAAGAAGCAGATGCCGGGCGAGGCCGCGAGCGAGATCCACACCACTATCATGCACGCATGCCTCCCGGAGGCCGTGACGCTCGCGAAGACCGTGCATCTGCCGCCGCCCATCCCCATGCCGGTCGTTAAGTTCGACAAGAAAGACGTCGACCCGCGCGCATCGATCGGCGGTTCGGGCCAAGAAGTGACGTAAGGCCCGAGCGCACAGCAATACGCTGTCATATCGTCCGTCCAGTCTTGCGCTCGGTTCAGTTTTATGGCGAAGGCCACCGAATCCTCCGGCAACCTCATCCTCCCGAGCGAGAGCGCGGAAGCCATCAAGGCCAACCTCCGGCAGGTCGCAGAGGAGATCACGCGGGTCCGGGACCGGACACGCGAAGAGGCCGAGAGCCTCGAGCGGATCCGCGGCATGCTCGACATGAAGTACCTCACGGACCTCATGTCGACCGTCGAGAAGCTCGAGACCCAGGTCCGCAAGATCCAGACGACCCCGCCCACGGCGGAGGCCAAGCGGTGGAAGACGGAGCTCGAGAACGAGCAGCGCCGCCTCGCAAAGCTCTGGGACGCGTTCAAGACCCAGGAAGACATGCTCAAGCAGCTCCAGGCGGAGCGCGACGACGTGCTCAAGGAATGGAAGAGCCTCGAGCGTCAGATGGAAAACCTCGGCACGCCCTCCAAGATCAAGACCCGGCTCGCAACCCTCGAGGCCCAGAACCAGCGGCTCCGCAACGACGCCTCGAGCGCCCAGGCGAGGCTCGAGGAGTACGCCCGGATGTACGCCCAGGAGCAGGAGCGGCTCGCGAAGCTCTTCAAGGTCTACCAGGACACGCAGGCCAAGTACGACACGCTCCGCAAGCGCGCTGAGCCAGCCAAGGCGGCCCCCGCGGCCCGGAAGGGGAAGCGTTCCGCCCCCGCGAAGAAGGCCCGCGGCGGCCGACGGTCCAAGTAACTTCCGGTCACCACGCGCGGGGCCGTGGGCGCGCGGCCTGCCGTCGTTCTTGATACCACAACCTCAATAAAGGCTATAGGGAGACCGCGCCTAGAGAGAGACGCCGACGTGATCGAGTCCAAGATACTGGTGGTGGACGATTCCGAGGCAATCGTAGACACGCTCTGCGATACCCTTGAGCGTCTGGGCCTTCCCAAGGAAATGATCTTTCGCGCCGACAGCGGCGACGAGGCCCTCAAGATCTTCAAGCAGCAGCAGCCCCCCGTCGTCTTCATGGACGTCGACCTCGGCGGGCAGGCGGGCGACAAGATCGCCGGGCAGATGCTCCGCCAGAACCCGGCGACGAAGATCATCGTCATGTCGGGCTTCGACCGCAACGACGCGCGCGTGCGGAACCTCATCTCGGCGGGCGCCTACGAGTTCTTGCCCAAACCCCTGCGCCTGGGGAAGCTCCAGGAGCTCCTCGAGCTCATGGACTCGGAAGCCAAGGGCCTTCGGCGCGTCAGTTAGATGCTGCGAAAGCCGCGCCGCGCCCAAAGCCAGACGTTCTTGAAGTTCTGCATGAAGATCTGACGCTTCGGGGTCGGCTCGCCTTTCCCCCAGGTCGTGCCCTCCTCGAGCTGGTCGAGGAAGTCGTCGACGTCGTTCACGGGTTCCTTGAACACCGCGTAGGCGTTTCCCGTCTCGAAGATCTGGTGGGCGTCGCTGCCGCCCGTGCCTCCGAACCGGTTTTCCTCGGCGAGCCGTGCGGCCTTGTGGGAGCGGCCGTGGCCGTCGCGCGCGTTGAACACCTCGATCGCCTTCGGCTTCGCCTGGAGGACGCCAAGTTCTCCGACGCCGTGGATGCGTCGGAACGGATGCGACGGGACGCCGACGCCGCCCGCGGCCGTGATCTTCTCAAGGGTCTCGGGAAGGGACAGCATGCGGGGGACCTCCTCGCGGACGCCGAGCGCGAGGCAGTGGCCCTGCTTCGTGGATACCTCCATGCCGGAGAGCACGATGAAGTTCTCGAAGCGGGCCTCCTTCGCGTCGGCGGCGATCCGGAGCGAGTTGTGGTCGGTGATGCAGATGCCCGTGAGCCCTTTGTCCATCGCGACCTTCGCGAGTTCCTCGACCGTGCCGCGTCCGTCCGGCGAGTACCGGGAATGGACGTGGCAGTCGATGCGGTCGACGAAGCGTGCGCGCGTCTGTTTCAAGGCGGGCGAGGCATCCGCGCCGTTCCTTAAGCGTGTCGGCAAACGAGGAGGGCCAGGCAAACGACGGCGTGCGGCCGAAACCCATATCAATGATAATGATACATTCATTCATCAATGACAGAAATCAATGTGCAGACAACGGTCCCCGAAGCCGTCTACCAATCGCTTTGGCGTGTCGCCAAGGCGGAGCGGCGGCCCCTGAAGGCCGTCCTGCGGGAGGCCATCGAGGAGTACCTGGGAAAGGTCGCGCCGGCCGACAAGGACCCCCTCCTGGGATTCGTGGGCGCCGGACGCCTCAAGGAGACGAACTGGTCGACGCGCAAGGATTGGCGGGGCTGACGTGGCCGTCTACGACACGTCGGCCTGGATCGCGCTCCACGAGCCGCGCGATTCGAACCACAAGGCCGCCAAGGCGCGCCTCGAGGGGCTGATGGCCGCCCAGGATGTCCTCGTCGTGGGTTGGCACACGCTCGTCGAACTCGCCGACGGACTGGCCCGCCACTACGGCCAGAAGAGGGCCGCCCTGGAGCTCGAGCGCCTCGTCTCGAGCCCCCGCGTCCGCATCGAGCCTTCGGAGGGCCACGTGGGCCCCGCGCGCGAGCTTTTCAAGGCACGCCCGAACTGGGGCGTCGACCTCTCCGACTGCCTCTCCTTCGCCCTCATGCGGGCCCGGTCCATTTCGCGCGTCTTCACCTACGACGACGACTTCCGGAAGGCTGGGTTTCAGGTCGAAGGGTGACGCGGCCGTCGCGAACTGCGCATAAGCGGGTTCGCTCAGACCGTCTCGCATCCACCGTACGCCTTCGCCTCAGGGATCAGCGTGCCGGCCTCCCCTTCGGTCCCGATTACGAGCGTGTTCTCGCAGCTCGCCCCGCCAAGGGCCGCGTCCAAGACGTCGTGCTGGGACCCCTGGCTGTCGCAGGACACCTTGGCCTGGCCAAGGTCGGCGAAGACCGAAGCGTAGAGCGAAAAGGCGATTTCTTCCAGGTTGGGGGGAGGCGCTGTCGGGTTCGGCTCGCCGTTGACGTTTCCGCGTACCTTCCCTCCGACGAACTGGCCTCGGCATGAGATCTCATGCGGGCACGCTGGCTCCTCGCATCCCGGCTCGCAGTCCGCCTCGCAAGGCTCGCACGTGGGGTCCGTGGAACCCTCGGGGCAAGGCTCCTCGCCTGTGGCGGCCTGGTGCGGGTCGCCGTCCGTGCCTTCCGTGTGGGGGTCGCCGGTCGCCCCTTCTTCGTGCGGGTCGCCCGTCGTGCCTTCCGGGTGCGGGTCGCCGGTCTCGCCTTCGTCGTGCGGGTCTCCCGTGGCTTCCGGCTCGTGCGGGTCGTCCGCCGCGACCGTTGGGAGCCCGAGGATCGCGAGTGCCCCCGTACAGAGCAGTACCAACACCTGGCGTTCGAGGGCGAGGGCGCGGCGGGTCATGGTCGTGACGAGCGCGGGGCGCGGCCATCACGGTTCGGACTGGGTGGAAATGTCAGACGCAGGGAACCGGCGGCGCCCCGCCCGAAGACCTGGGGAACACGCGGGCGGCCCCTGTTGCCGCGGCGCGGTTCCCGCGCCTAGCGGATCTTGGCGCCGACCTTGAGGCCGGGCTTGTCGGGTAGGAGCACGCTCACGACGCTGCCGTCGTCGGCGCCGAACAGCATGCCTTGGCTCTCGACGCCGCGGATGTTCGCGGGCGCGAGGTTCACGATGAGCGCGACGTGCTTGCCCAGGAGCTCCTCCGCCTTGTAGTGGGCGCGCATCCCGGCGACGAGCTGCCGGGTCTCGCCGTTTCCGATGTCGACCTTGAGGACGTAGAGCTTGTCGGCCTTCGGGTGTGGTTCCACGCTTAGGACCTTGCCGACGCGCAGGTCGAGCTTCTGGAAGTCCTCGAAGGGGACGACGTTGTTGGGTTTCGCGGCCGGCGTCGGGGCGGTGGGGGCGGCGGCCGCTGGCTTCTCGGCGAGCCGGGCCGGGTCGATCTTCTCGAAGAGGATCTTGGGGACGGGCAGTTTGCGTCCGGCCGGGATGTCCTCGAGCGCGGTCTCCCAGCTCGCCTCCGCGACCTTTCCGGGTTCTCCCAGGCTCTCCCAGATGCGTTGGGCCGCAAAGGGCAGGAAGGGCTGCATGAGGATCGCAAGGGCCTTGACGAGCTGCAGGCCGAGGTTGAGCGCCGTGCCGCAGGCCTTGCGGTCCTTCTTGACGAGGGCCCACGGGGCCATGTCGTCGACGTACTTGTTCCCGTACTGCGCGAGCGCCATCACCTGACGGAGGGCCTTCTTGAACTCGCACAGCTCGATGAACTGGGCCGCGTACCCGGCGGTCTCGCGGATCTTGTCGAGGACCTCGAGCTGGCGCGTCGTCGGCGCGTCCCGGTCGGGGATGACGCCGTAGTGGTTCTGGGTGAAGCTGAGGACGCGGTGGACGTAGTTGCCGTAGATGCCGACGAGCTCGTCGTTGATCTTCGCGACGAAGTCGTCCCAGCTCCAGTCCGCGTCCTTGTCCTCGGGCATGTTGGCGGAAAGGTAGTAGCGGATCGTGTCGGGGTCGAACTTCGAGAGGATGTCGGGGAGCTGGATGCCGATGCCGCGGCTCTTCGAGAACTGCTGTCCGGAGAGCGTGAGGAACTCGTTTGCGGGGACGTTGTAGGGGAGGTTGAGGGCGCGGGGGAGCTTCTTCTCCTTGAGGAGGCCCTCGGAGTAGCCCATGAGCATCGCGGGCCAGATGATCGTGTGGAACGGGATGTTGTCCTTCCCGAGGAAGTAGAAGGATTTCGTGTCCGGGTTGAGCCACCAGTCCTTCCACGCGTCCGGCTTGCCGTGCGCCTGCGCCCATTCGACGGAAGCCGTGAGGTAGCCGCAGACGGCCTCGTACCAGACGTAGATGCGTTTGTCCTCGTACCCAGCGAGCGGGATCGGGATCCCCCAGGAGAGGTCGCGCGTGATGGCGCGGTCCTGGAGGCCTTCCTTGAGCCAGTTGTTCGTGAAGTTGATCGTGTTCGGGCGCCAGTACGCCTTGTCCTTGAGCCACTCCTTGAGGCGCGGCTCGAACTTGGGGAGGGTGAAGTAGAAGTGCTTCGTGGGGCGCGTCTCGGGCGTCGCCCCGCACGTCTTGCACTTGGGATTCTTGAGGTCGATCGGGTCGAGGGTCTTCCCGCACTTGTCGCACTGGTCGCCGCGGGCCTGCCGGTTCGCGCAGTGCGGGCAGGTCCCTTCCACGTAACGGTCGGGCAGAAACCGCTTGTCCTTCGGGCAGTACGTGCCCTTCCCTTCGCGCTCGACGAGGTAGCCGAGCTTCTTGTGGACCGTGAAGATGTCCTGGACCCACTTCTTGTGGTTCTCGGTGCTCGTCGCCGTGAAGAGGTCGAACTGGACGCCGAGCTGCTGCAGCGACTGCTTGTGCTCGGCGTTGAACTTCTCGACGAGCTGCGCCGGGGTGATGCCGGCCTTCTCGGCCTGGACCATGATGGGCGTGCCGTGGCAGTCGGAGCCCGACACCATGAGGACCTTGCTGCCTTTCATCCGGTGGTACCGCGCGAAGATGTCCGGCGGCAGGAGCGACCCCGCGACGTGGCCGAGGTGCAGGCTCCCGTTGGCGTAGGGCCAGGCGACGCAAACAAGGATGGGTTCCGGCTTCGACATGCGGAGGCGGGCTCCCAAGCCGTCCGGCTATTTTAAGCGTGACCGGCGCGCGAAGTCCGTTTTCCTAGTCGGGGCACCGAAGCGGCTGGCTTCCGGCGGACTGCACCCGGCACGACAGGCGCTGGCCGGCGGCCTCCGCGCCGCACTCGGCGCTCGTGACGCCCGGGTTCGACTTGGCCTGGCATCCGAGCTCGAGGCGCGGCGCGTCGACCCCGCACTGCAGGCGCGGATTTCCCTGCGCGTCGACGTCGCACCCCGCGCCAATAAGCGGCACCACTTTCTGCGTCACGACGGGCCCGACGACGGGATACGACACGACCATGACCTGGACCGAGCCGGGAAGGCGGCTCAGGCCGGCCACGTAGATCGACGACTCGTCGGGACCCAGCAAGGCACGGTAGGCGATGTCGTCGTCCCGTACGGACGCGTTGAAATGGGCGACCCACTCCCGGGCCCCGTTCGTCCCGTTGAGCGCCATCGTCGTGTAGTCGTGGGCGGAACCGGTATTGACATGGGTTCCCACGGCTAGGAGGCGCAGGCCGTCGGCGGTCGCAAGGAGTTCGGTGTTGAATTCGATCCCGCCTCCAGGTCGACTGTAGTCGGAGCGCCAGAGCTGGGTCCCGGTCGCGGTGTCGTACGCGATCACGGTTGTGTCGCCGCCCCAGGCGAGCCCTCCCCCCACGTAGAGGCGCGAGTCGTCGGGCGCCACGGCGAGCGTGTCTGGTTGCGCGAAGAAGGAGCCGATCCCGAACCGGGTCGTCCAGAGCACGGTTCCCGTGGCGGCGTCGTATGCGATCGTGCCCCAATCCCAGATGCCCGACCGGGCTTCCGTGAAGCCGCTCACGTAGAGCCGAGACCCGTCACGCGCAAGCGTCATCTCGCGTGGACCGTCCGCAAGCCCGGTGCCGCGGCCGGCATAGTCCGACGACCAAATCAGCGTGCCGTTCTCGGCGTGGAAGGCGAAGGTCCGGTAGTCCCACTGGCCGGATACCTGGGCCTGGAGGCTGACGAACAACCTCTCGCCGTCGCCCGAGTAGACGGATTCCCAGGTGAGGCCGGGCCAAGGACCGCCCGCCCAAAGGGTCGTCCCGTCGGTTGGGTCGTGGACGCTCACGGCAGCCGCATAGGTCGAAGGCGAAGCGAAATGGAGCCACATGAGCACGATGCGCCCGGCGTCCGGCCGGATGAAGGCCTCTCGGAGCCGCAGGTTCGACAGGCCCAGGTCGGGCCTGGCTAGTTCGACCTGGGCGCCGGTGGAGCCGTCCGCGGCGTCGAGCAGGTCGAGGACGACCTTTTCCGGCCCTTCCAAGGGGACCACGTGCCGCACGACCATGACCTGTTTTCCGTCGGGCGTGGGCCGTAACGCGCCACGTTCGCCGAGACCGCCTTCGGAGCCGCCGAGTTCCACGGACCAAACGGGCTCGCCTTTCTCACGGTCGACGGCCTCAACCCGGGTCAGGCCCGAATCGATATCGAGGGTTGCGACGAAGAGGTGCCGGCCGTTGATGGACATCTGCATGTCTTCGAGGCGGTTCGCGCCGCCGCCGACATGTATCCACGACTCGCATCCGGCCACAAGACTGGTGGACGCGGCGCAGGAGGGACTGACGCGAGGGGCGACCTCGTCCTGCACGGGCTGGCGAAGCGCCGCCGTCGAGGCGCCGACGTGGATCGGATCTGCGGCGGCGCCTGGCGAAGCGACCACCAACGCAGCCACGACCACCCATAGGCCCCGTCCCCGCCCTCCGTTTGCCGATTCACCGCGTAGCTCCACGATTCCACACCCTGGGTCTGCCACACGCGGAGGTTGGCATGAGTGCTTTCGGTGTGTGGCGGGGGGCCAGACGTGGGCCACCGTCGGGTGGGGCGTCGGTTCTGGGCTCCTCGTCCACGGGCGGACGCGGCCGAGGCTCGTGCGGCCCGCCCGGTTGGGGCGGCCGTGGGCTCCAAGGTCGTTCGCGCTCCACGAGGGGCCTACTCCTGGAGGACGTCACGTTCCGCGTCGCTTGCTTCCTCGAGGCTCAAGCCGAGGCGTTCCCGA
>JACPAO010000071.1 GCA_016180755.1 Methanobacteriota archaeon | reverse complement strand
CCTCCGACCCCAACGCCGGATCGTCCTCGCAGTATGCGCCCGCCGGGGCCGACGCGGCTTCGGGCCTCCAGGCGACCGCGCAGACCGTCGCCAACAACGCCCCGTCCCCGGCCGTCGGGTTCAAGCTCCCGGCCCTCGCCCAGGACTACTACCTTAACGTGTCGAAACCCGTGGTCGGGATGCTCTACTGGACGTCCCAAATCGCGACCACCCTCTCGGCGACGCAGCCCGCCGAGGCCGCCCAGGTCCGCATCGAACTCTACGCGGGCACACGGCGGATCGGCGGCGACGAAGCCCCGTACGTTCCCTACTACACCCAGGACGCCAAGAAGGCATGGCAGCCGCTTCCCATCCTGTTCCGGCCCGAGACGAGGCTTCTTCTTGCCGGAGAACCCCTCACCTTGCGGGTCACGCGGATCAGCAGCTGGTCCGACTTCGTCGTCGGGACCGGCGGGGACCATCAGACCTGGGTCGAGCTTCGCTACTTCGACTTCGACCCGCTCTCCGGAAACGCGTACCTGGAAAACGGGCGGCTTCTATTGGACGCGCCGACGGGCGATGAGGGCTCGGGCGAGTTCCTCGATCGCGCCGAGGTGTACGTTGACGCGGGCGGCCTCGATTCCGTGCCGACCGGACCGGTCTTCCTCCCGGCCGCCGAGCACGGCAACGCCGCCTTCGGGCTCTCCGCCGTCGTCCTTCCTTTGGGCGGCCTCGCCGTCGCCCGTGTCCCGCGCCGCGCGAAGCGTGCAGGAGCCGTCGCGTTCCTGGTCCTCGCGGTGGGACTGGCCGGCTGCCTCGGCGGCGGAAGCACCGTCGTCCCCAACGAGGAGACCGAGGAGCCTTCGCCGACCGTCGAGACCCGCTACACGGACGAGCCCGAGCTCGAGAAGGGGACGGGCGCCGTGGAAGGCGTCGTGCGCGACGGCGACGCCGCGCTGCTTCCCATCGGCGGCGCCCACGTCTCCTTCCTGGGCACGAACCTCTTCGGCGCCACGGACAAGACGGGCCGCTTCGCCTTCGAGAGCGTCGCCGAGGGCACCTACCGCCTTCGGGTCGACGCGCCGAACTTCCTCCCGGCCGAGGAGGACGTGACGATCCAGGCCGGCAAGCGGGCCCTTCTCAACATCACGCTCTACCATCCTGCGACGAAGCAGGCCAACGACAAGGCCCACCTCCACGACGAATGGGGCGACGAGACCTCGAAGGTCCTCCTCGACGGCCGCATCTCCCTCCAGTCGACGCAGGTGAAGGCCGCGGTGCCGGGCGGGAACCCGTGCGTCGGCAACGCGGTCGATTGCTTCGGCTCCATCATCCTCCCGCCCGACGTGAGCGTCCCCCCCGGGGCGGTCGAGCTCGAGGTCGTCCTCAACTGGGCGGCGACGGGCAACGCCCCGAAGGAGCTCGCGCTTCGCGTGACGACCACGACCAACAAGACCGGTTCGCTCTTCGTCGCCCGCGGCCCCAACGACCCGTTCCGGATCGCGTTCTTCCCCAACGAGGCCGATCCCGGCCACCAGCGGTTCACGTCGTGGACGTTCGACGTCACGGCGCGTCCGTACTTCCTCACCTACCATCTCGTCCACGCCGCGGCCGCCTACGTCATGCCCGAGGTTGGCGTGAAGGTCATCGCCCACAAGGGCGTCGTGCCGTACGAGCCGCCCCACGCCGACCGTTGGGGCGGCGCGGACGCGATCGAGCTCGTGAACGACAAGGCGGGCGTGAGCTTCACGGGCATTGCGACGAAGCTCCCCGCCGCCACGGTCTCCTGGACGCCCCTCAAGACGGGGTTCGTGCCGCCCGGCACGAAGGAGATCACGGGGAAGGTCACCTGGACGCCCTACAACGGGATCCCGACGACCGTCGACTGGACGCTGCTTGCGCGGCCGGCGAACGTCCCGCCGGCGGACTCCGAGGGCGAACTCCTCCCGGTCGCGACGAGCCCCACCACGAACGGATTCACGTTCGCCCTCACGCCGAAGCCGGAGCACGTGGACCAGTTCTACCAGTCCGTCTCCAACTGGCAGTTCTACGTCGACGACAAACAGAACGAAGCGGCCTCCGGGACCGGCGTGTACAACAACCTCGGCGGCTACGGCACGAAGTTCTTCCTCGAGGCGACGTCCCACCGGGATCCCGAGTACAAGGCGTCGTGAGCGCCTCGCTGGCCGGGCCCCGACGGGCAATGGGGCGGCTCAGAAGCTTCATCTGCACCTCCGTGCGTGAAGGCTTCCATGACGCGCAGCTTCGTGTACGAAGCCGAGTACGCTCATCCCGTCGCACGGGTATGGCGCGCCCTCACCGAGCCCGACCTGATGGGCCTTTGGATCATGAACTTCGACCAGGATGAAGGGGAGATGACGACGGATTTCCGCCCGACCGTGGGAACCGCCTACCGAATGGACGCAAAACGCGGCCGCGGCTGGCGCGGCTACGTCGTGGGCAACGTGCTGGAGGTCGTGCCGAACCGGCGCCTCGTGTACACGTGGGCCCACAGCCCGTACCAGGACGCGAACCCCGCGCGCGTCGAGTTCACGCTAGAGGCCACGTCGAAGGGCACCCGCCTCCGGATGCGCCAGACAGGATTCCCCGGCATGAAGGGCTGGTTCGTCCTCAAGGGGGCGCAGATGGGATGGAAGAAGATGCTCCGCTCCGGACTGCAAGCCGTGCTCGACGGGGAATCGGCGCGAGGCCCTGACGCGCGTGGGCCCGTCGCCTAGGGCGAGAGGATCTCGAGCCCGGCCACGCGGGCAAAGTCCTGGCCGTTGCGTGTCATGAGGCGACCCCCTTCCTCCAGCGCCGTCGCCGCCACCATGCCGTCCACGGTCGGGATTCGTGCCCCGGCGCGGTCGAGCGTATGCATGAGCCTCCCAAACCGCCGGGCGGACTTGGGACCGAACGGAACCTCTGTGATCGCCTCAAGGACGCGGGTCGCGACCGCGAGCGTGGCCTCATCGCGCGCGCAGCCCCGCAAGACCTCCGCCACGCTCACGCTGGAGGATCCTATGACCTCCCCGGTCTCACGTTGCCGACGGAGGGCATCGACGGCGCGCGGTTCCTTCCGTAGCACGTCGATGAGGACATCGGAGTCGACGAGAATCATTCGAGTTTCACCCGGGGTTCCTTGGACCGCTGGCGCTCGCTGCGGATGTCCTGCTTCCACTCGTCGGCGTCCCGTTCCGAGAGCGAGATCTTGAGAGAAGGACTCACCTGGATGATGGACGGCGACCAGGGCTTCGTAGGCGTCGTCCGCCAGGGAAATCGTCTTTGTCACATATCTGTGTATGTATGCACACATTCAAGAGAATGGCGGCTCCAGAAATCGGTATTTTATTATACGAAGCACTAACGCACGTTATGTTCAAATACGAGTGCTGCTTAGCAATTCTCCACTGGCAGGCGACACCTGCCGTTTTCGACGAAACAAGGAGGCAAACGCATGTACGCACAAGGACAACCCATCATCGTCCTCAAGGAAGGGACACAGCGAGAGACCGGCCGCGGCGCCCAAGCCAACAACATCTACGCCGCGCGCACGATTGCGAACGCCGTCAAGTCGACCCTCGGCCCCCGAGGGATGGACAAGATGCTCGTCGACTCGATGGGCGACGTCGTCATCACGAACGACGGCGCGACCATCCTCAAGGAAGTCGACGTCGCGCACCCGGCCGCGAAGATGATCATCGAGGTCGCGAAGACCCAGGACAACGAGTGCGGCGACGGCACGACGAGCTCCGTCATCATCACGGGAGAGCTCCTCAAGGCCGCCCAGGAGCTTCTCGAGCAAGACGTCCACGCGACGGTCCTCACCGAGGGCTACAAGCTTGCGAAGAACAAGGCCCTCGAGATTGTGAACAAGCTCGCGATCCCCGTCAAGACGACGGACCGCAAGACCCTTGTGAACGTCGCCACGACGGCCCTCGCCTCGAAGGCCGCGTCCGCGAACTCCGAGCTCCTTGCCGGCGTCGCGGTCGACGCGTGCCTCGCCGTCACGGAAGGCACGGGCGCGGACACCGAGTGCGACATCGAGAACATCCAGGTCCAGAAGGCCGTCGGCGCGAGCGTCGGCGAGACGAAGCTCCTCAAGGGCATCATCCTCGACAAGGAGCGCGTCCACAACGCCATGCCCGCCAAGGTGAAGAACGCGAAGATCGCCCTCGCCGACGTCGCGCTCGAGGTCAAGAAGACCGAGGTCGACGCGAAGATCGAGATCACCGCCCCCAACCAGCTCGAGGCCTTCCTCGCGCAGGAAGAGAAATACATCAAGAACCTCGTGGACAAGGTCATCAAGAGCGGCGCGACCGTCCTCGTCTGCCAGAAGGGCATCGACGACCTCGCCCAGCACTACCTCTCGAAGGCCGGCGTCTACGCCGTGCGCCGCGCGAAGAAGTCCGACATGGAGAAGCTCGCGAAGGCCACGGGCGCCCAGATTGTCTCGACCCTCGACGACCTCACGCCGAAGGCGCTCGGCGTCGCGGGTGAGGTCTACGAGGAGAAGTTCGGCGACGACAAGTTCACGCTCGTCACCGAATGCAAGAACCCGAAGGCCGTCAGCATCCTCCTTCGCGGCGGCACCGAGCACGTCGTCGACGAGCTCGAGCGCGCCCTCCACGACGCGTTGAGCGTCGTCGGCGTCGCCATCGAGGACGGGAAGGTCCTTGCAGGCGGCGGCTCCTGGCAGACCGAGGTCGCCCTCGGCCTGCGCGAGTTCGCGCCCTCCGTCGGCGGCCGCCAGCAGATGGCCATCGAGTCCTTCGCGGACGCCATCGAGATCATCCCCCGCACGCTTGCCGAGAACGCGGGCCTCGACGAGATCGACATCCTCATCGAGCTGCGCCGCGCCCACAAGAAGGGCGAGAAGTACGCCGGCGTGAACGTCTTCTCCGGGAAGATCGAGGACATGACGAAGAACTTCGTCATCGAGCCCCTCCGGGTCGGCACGCAGGAGCTCAGCTCCGCGACCGAGGCCGCCACGATGATCCTCCGGATCGACGACGTCATCGCGTCCAAGTCCACGTCGCCCGGCGGCAACGGCAAGGGCGGCCACGGCGGTCCCCCCGGCATGGGCGGCGACGACCACGACTTCTAGGCGCTAGAGAGGCGCCATCTCTTTCCTCCGGCCGGTGAAGAACCGGCCGGATCCTCTTCTCCTCGTTTTCGTTTCTTCACTCCAGCGCTTCCAGCGCTTCCATTCCTGGATTGCGCACGCGAGCGTTGAGTCTAGGGCGGCAAGGGCGTGTACGCGAGGCGGAACTCAGCGTCCTTTGCCTGGCTCAAAGCCACGATCGGCCCGCCGACCAGGACCGACGGTCGGGGGCTGCCCTGCCACGCGACGCTTCCCGCCCATCCCCAGGAGTCCTCCTTCGGATGCTCGAACGAGCAAACGATGTGTCCGACGGCTTTGCGGCCTTCCGCCGCCCAGAGCCGGAAGGCGCCCGAGACCCAGTAGCTAGAGGAGGGCGCCCTGTTCACGAGGTTCTCGAGGAGGAAGGTCCCGTTGCCCGTCGTGACTCGCAGTTCCTCCGTCCGCAACGGCTCGACGACGTCGCTCGTGGTCGAGCGCGTGACTTTGGCCCCGGCGTGGACCTTTGCGGACAGGCCCCAGCGAGCGTACAGGTCACGAAGCTCGGCCTGGTTGGTGTGGACCTCGACCGGGAACAATTCCACGATAATCGAACGGTTCCCGTACGCGTCGGGCGGATGGACCATGAGGGTCACCCAGAATTCCTCGACCTGCTTCTTCACTACGACTGAACGGTCCTCGCCAACGATCGTCGCGTTGTCGCAGATGTTTTAGGGGCGAACCGGGACTCAACGAGGTGAACCCTTCCGGCATCGACGCTTTGTACGGCTCGGCTAGCTGGACGAGTTGCGCGTGGCTTTGGAAGCAACGTCCCAGGTATAGGCCCGGCGGCCGGTTCAGCGTCGTGTTGGAGGAACGGTTCGCCCCGGGGTCTGAGGATGAGGGAGGTGGAGGGGGCCAAGGCGGCCGTTCGCTGGGCGTCGCGGGGCCCGGGCCCCCTTCGAGGGCGGCCTGGAGGCATCCCGACATGAGCATGACCAAGGGCACCAGAATCAATGCGCCAACTCCCACCCTAGGCGCCATGGGTCACCAACGCGGCCGAGGCCTCGCCTCCGACTTCGTCAACCCGCGCCACGTAGCCTACAGAGCGACCACGCGTTTCCCGACGCACCAAACCCGCCTGCTCAAGGCGTCGAAGGTGCCATAGGGCGCCCGCGGGCGTCCACTTCGCGCAATCGGCCACGACGCGCCGACCGATGCCGGGTTTAGCCGAGACGAGTTCAAAGGCGCGTCGGGTGCCCGGGTTCTGCAGGACAGCGAGCTGGCTGCGTCGGTCCGCGGGAACGGTGCCGGCGACGAAATACCGCCTGTGGCGGCCGTCGCGGACGCTCTTGAGGATTTCGTGGCGGTGCAACACGTACAGGTGGTAGGTGACCGTGCTCCAACCGGCCCCCGTCTCCTTTTGCAGGGCCGGGGCCGAAATCCCCGGGTTGATGTGGACGAGTCCCACGATTTGGTCCCGCAGTGGATGCTCCAGGACTTCGCGTCGGGGAAGTTTCGAATACAGCCCGAAACCCAGGCCGTCCAGGAGGCGCCACCCCAATAGCGCGATTAGCGCGAGCAGCGAGATTGAAACGGTCCAGAGGACGGTGTTAGGTGCCGCGATGATACTGGCGGCTGCGACCGACGTTGGCTCGATCGGAGGCGCCGAAGATGTCGGCCCGCTGGGCAGTGCCAACGGCATGACCGGTGCCGTGTACCGAAGGGCGGCCGCGGACACGTTGCCCGTGGCGGCGGCCACCTCGACGCGTCCCCCGAGGGTGCGTTCCGTCGGACGGCATTCAGATGGACAAGCGAAGCTCGCGAAGTTGAGAATCGCGAAAGGATGGTCTGGGTCCCAGGTGCTGCCGTGGACCATGGCGTAGCCCCAATTCGCCCAGCGACGATCCGTGCTTGTGCCTGTGGTGCCCGCCACGCTGCGCCAGATGGCGTCCGCCTGGCCGAGCGTGATGAACTCCGCTGGCAGGGTCTTGGGGTCGAATCGTTCGTTGGTCGCCAGAAAGATTTCCCTGCCTTCGGGCCCACTGTTGACCACGACGCCGGTGGCAAGCCGGACGCTGAACGCCTGGAAGAGACTCTGCCGGAACGGGGCGGCGTAGAAGAGGAACCACGACTCCCCGTCGGCGGTGCGGGGGACGGCCGGGTTGTACTCGAAGCCGACCAGGCGGGCATCCGGGTTACTGAGGCGCCATTCGACGAACGCCGTCGCGCTCGGGTCGTTTTCAAGGGACCGCCGGGCCTCTTCCAGCGGAAACACCCCGTTCCATCCTTCCCCCGTCCCAGGATGGGGTCCGGGCCGAGGCGTCCAGGCGCTGTCCGTGGTGGGCCGCGTCGCGGGTAACGGCCACCCCCATTGGAGCTCGTCGCCGCCCGCCTTGTACTCGATGAGGTAGCGCGTCTCGTTGAATCGGCGCTCCACCCGTTCCCGTTGCGGGAGCCAAATCGGAGGATGGACCGTGTGGTATTCCCCGTGGACGCGCACGGGATACGGCGACGTCGACGAGAACCACCACGTCTCGTTCGTCCACGACTCGAAATTCTGCACGTTCGTGGTTCGGATCGGTTCGAAACGATGTTCCCTTAGGGTCACGCCAAGGAGCGCCTGGCCGTCCATCAATCCGGACCGGTCGACGACGAGGCGGTGTTCGAGCGGGCGCTCGTTCGATCTCAGGTGTGCCGAACGCGCGGGGCCCAGGACGCCGCTCAGGTCGTCGCCGATGGCAAGCGGAGTCCCTTGCAGCAGGAAGATGGACCACACCGGGTCCCAGTACAGCGAGGCGCCCCCCCAGTCGGGGCGCGAGTGGCCGAAGTCCGGCCCGTACTCGGAGGCGCCGTGGTCCGCCCGCAACAGGCCGCGAGCTTGCAAGTCGAAGGCGTAGCCCCATGCCCCGGGTCCCGGGTACAACGTCGATGGGCGTAAGCCCAGGAACTGCACGGTCCGGTTGACTTCCACCCCGGAACGCTCCGTCCAGGTCTGGTCCCTCAACGGGCCGACGCCGCCAACCTCCCAACGCTCCGCAAATTGCTGGGTCACGCTTCGGTAGTGGTACGTTCCAACTAGGGTGTCCCCGATATCCCGAACGACGCGATAATCGACGATGTCGCCCACGCGCCCATTCGGCACCCGGACCGACGCGGGCGCCTCACTCACGAACACGACATCCGTGGAGGCCGCGAGGACCAAGCCGCTCGTGCCCAACGCCACGACGGCTACGATGGCGAGCGCCCGCTTGGGGACGCTTCGGCGCATAGGAGTCCTCAGGCAACGACGAGCGGCACCCGGTATTTCCAGGTTAGGTCAAACGTGCCCCCGCACACCGCGGCGTCGCCGCGGATTGCACGATTTTCGGGCCAAGTTGTGGAGGAAACCACGCCCCTGTTCCAACGCTGATTCTGAACCACGGTTAGTAGCGATTCCAATCTTTGGTTAATTCTTCCACGCGTCCGGGGCGTTTGCCCCCATCCGTTGGGGGCGTGGTGGAACCCATGGGCACGAACCGCGTTTCCCTCGATGCAAACCGAACGCCTCGCCGTTGCGTCGGACCAACGGTCGCCGTCGCCCTGGTCCTGACCTCGCTAGCGACGAGCATCCCGACGGTCTCGGCTGTGACGGCCGCTTACGATGTGCACCTCGGGTTGCCGTTCGAACGGGCGACGGCCACGGAGCTCGCGCATGCCGACCGGATGACGGGAGACATGGACGGGACGATCGCCAGCGCCGTCTCCGGACTGGAGGAGGAGGCGACCCTCTCGAGCATCCATCCGCTCGGCGCCGACACGCAATCCGTGGACTACACGATTGTCCTCCGCGTCAATTCGTTCACCGCCGAGTCCGCGGAGGTCCCCGGCGGTGCGCTTTCGGGCTCGGCGTATGCTGGCGCCGCCTTGTCCTTGGAGGCCACCCACTCCGCATGCCCCGAATGCCAAGATCGGGAATGGCTCGACATCGGCTCCGACGACTGGGCGGACATCGAAGGTCCCTTTCCTACGGACGACTTGACGTTCCACCTCGCCATGTACCGCGGCGACGCGGGTATCCCATCCGGCGCGGTCACCTTCGAGGCGACGCTCTTGGTGTACGCCCACGGGACCACGCTATGCCTATGCGTGGGCACGCCCGGTGTCGCCGTCGCCAGCGCGAACGTGACCATCGTGTCCGCGGATGCGCGCGTGACGTACGACCCGTCGCCCACCATCCGGCCCGATTTGACGATCACGGGCGTCGCCCACGATCCAGCCACACCACGGGAAGGAGAACCGTTCAACGTCACGGTCAAGGTCAAGAACGCCGGCAACGCGGCCTCGCCGTCCTCGTATGTGTCCTTCACGAGCGGCGGAGATGTCGGAGGTTCCGAGGTGCCGCCGCTGGCGCCGGGAGCGAGCCAAGACGTTCGGTTCGAAGCGACCCTCTGGGGCAAGGGTACCCACGACGTGCAGGTGATGGTGGATCCTGCAGGGAGCCTCTTCGAGCTCGACGAAACGAACAACGCCGCCACCCACGCCGTCGAGGTGCTCATCCGAACGAACGTCCCAGACTTGGTCGTTTCCGACCTCCGGATCGCCCCGGATTTGTTCAGCGACGGCTCTAGCGTCCGGTTCGAGGCCATCGTCACGAACATCGGCCCCGCCACGGCGTTCAACTTCCCGACGGTGAGCTTCTACCTCGATGGTCAATTCGACCAGTGGAACGAGTACGAGGATTCCTTGGCCTCAGGGCAGTCCGTGAACATCGTGTCGTACTACCCCTGGGTTGCCCGGGAAGGAACCCACACGCTGACGGCCATTGCGGACGAATGGAACAACGAGGAAGAGTGGGACGAGGACAACAACGTCCGGGCCCTCGAGTTCTTTGTGCCCGGCAATCCCAACCCCGACGCAATCGGGCCACCGTTCGAGGACACCTACACCAACTACGTGCAGAGTTGCACTCCTTTCAGCGGGAGTGGGACGATCATCTTTAGCGACGATTTCGGATGCGACGCTTCCGGCACGGTCGATGCGCAATCCGGCCACATGGACAACCGGTTGTTCACAAGTGTCGCCGGCGGATTCGCGAACTCGGTCATCGCGTTCCAGGACCGCCGCGAGCTCGACCCGCCGGCGACCAAGCTCGAGTTCACGGTCCGCTGGCGGCTCAACGTGAACTCGTTCGACGCCAACATGGGCCTCGACGAGAACCCCCTGTTGGGCACCTACTCCACTGAGGTCCGAGGCGTGTTCAGTGTCGGCGACTGCGCCACGTGCAAGCACCGGTTCACCGTCCAGCACCAGGAATCGGACGCGCCCGCGAACGACGTCATGATGGCGGCGGGTGAGTACGTGAGCACCCTCGTGTGGACGAGCCCTACACCGACGTCCGTCGTGCCCATTGACCTCCGGTTCATCACGGACATGCAGAACCGCGCCCAGGGCGGCACCCTCGAAAGCCTGCTCGACGTCGATTTCATCGAGGTCCGCAGCGCCGTGCCCCGCCCCTACGCGGTGGCGGTCCTGCCAGAGCTCCAGTCCATCGAGGTCGCGCCCGGCGGATCCGGAGACGCAATCATCGCCGTCACGAACGAGGGGACCAACGCGGACACGGTGTCTCTCGCCATTTCCGGCGGCGGCGCTGGCTGGAGCGGCTCGGTGTCGCCCGCGGGCCTGGACCTGCCACCGGGCGGGCAAGGCACCGCCACCGTCCACGTGCAGGCGCCGACGAAAGGCGCACCCGTGTCGTTCGTGATCACCGCGACGAGCGCGGGCGATCCGAGCATGACCGACACGGCCCGCGTGCAGGCCTCCGTGGTTCCGACGCCCGACCTCGTCCTGACGCAGCTCTCCTTCTCGCCCGCCAACCCGATCGCAGGCGACACGGTCACGTTTGCCGCGACCGTCGAGAACCAAGGGGACCTCGCCACCCCGACCGAGTCGGTCCTCCGTTTCCTGCTCGATGGGATCGCACTGGCAGATCTGGACGTGGCGTCCCTGGCCCCGGGGATGAAATCGACGCTGACACAGAGCTGGGTCTCCACGGCCGGCGGCCACACGGTGCGTGCCGTGGCGGACGCCGGCGGCGCGATCGCGGAGTCCCTAGAGACGAACAACGAACGGTCGGCGAGCGTCTCCGTGGCGCCGATCACCCGAGCCGTGGACCTCACTCCCCCCACGCAATCCAAGAATGTGCCGGCCAAGGGCACGGCCACCTTCGACGTGACGGTCACGAACACGGGGAACCGACCTGATACCGTGCTCTTGAGCCTCAACGGGTCGAAGCAGGGCTGGTCCTCCTCCCTGAGCACCTCTTCGGTCGGCCTCGCCCCGGGCGAGTCCACGGTGGTCCAGCTCACGGTCAAGGCAGGGGCGGCCGGCAGCCTCACCGTGAAGGTGGTGGGCACCTCGCAGTCCGACCCATCGGCGAAGGACTCCTCGTCCTGCACGACGAGGGTGACCAAATGAGACCCACCCACCACCGGAGCCTCTTGGTGCTGCTCATCGCGGCCTTGGTGGGCGCCACGACGCAGACCGCGTGGGCCGCCCGACCGGCCATGAGCGAGGACACGGCCCCCTACGAATACGGCGAATCCCGGACCCACTGCTACCAGACCTCCTGCGAAGGCGAGGATCATGCGTCGGCCATGGACGGCCGGTTCGGGTTCGCATTCGAGTCCCCGGACGGGTCCACCATCGAGGCCTACCCCTTCGCCGAGCTCGGCGCCGTGGGCCTCGTCACCGAGGCCGCCAAGGTGCTCTACATCGACGCCTTGGTGGATCTGGACGTCGCGACGACGGCGACCGCCGACAACCGGTCCCAGTCCTACGCCGCTATCGGCTTCGGCTTCGATGTCCTCCACGACGCCTGCCCCGACTGCCACCGGCGGACATGGGTCCCCCTCGTCGACGCCGCCGCCAATTGCAACGAGTGTGAAGACCACGGCCCCGAAACGCTCTCGGGTCAACAGACCCTGCGCGGCTTTCTCTTCCTCGAAAACGGTTACGTCCCACCCGGCAACCTCACCATCCGCGTCGGACTCTACGGTGAATCCTTCGCCCGCCCCGTGCCTCGCACGACCGAAAGCGGTTCGTGCATGGTAAGAAGCTCCCTCGTCGTCGTTTGCTCTGGGAGCGACAGCGGGGCCACTTCTGGGTCCGCGCTGCGGTTGCACGCGGACGCGACGCTGCAGAGCGTGAGCGTCTTGGTGCCCCCGCCCGAGAAGGGACCCAAGGGACCCAAACACGATTCGCAGCCCGCCAACACGACGCGAAGCCTTTTTCCCGCATACGAGGAAGCCTATGCTTGGGGCGGATGCTGTTCGGCCAACCGTATGGACGGCTCCTTCTCCCTGCACACATCCGCGAGCGTGCAAGGATCGGACGGCTTCGACTACGACGACGGGTACACGGTGATCATCGCGTACGCGGATGTGGACGCCGCGCACTCCATCGATCTGGACCTGGTCCTGGACCTCGAGGAAGCCACGACCACCTTCGCGGCAGACGATTGCGGCGGTTGTCGCGCCCAATCCGAGTTCCAGTTCATCGCATGGACACGGCATTGGGAATGCGACGCGTGCGACGCCGATTTCCGGGACTTCAGCCTCGCGTCGTGCGCCACCTGCCAGCCCGGTCGCGAGAGGCTCGAGCCGGGACCGTTCGTGGTCTCGTTGTCGGTCCTGAACTGGGACGGCGGAGTCGTTCCCCCAGGCGTCCTCGAGGTCCACTTGGTCTTGGACGGCAGGTCGAGCGCCGAAAAGGACACGGACGATGTTACGTCGTTCTTGGACGGTGCCTCCGCCTCCGGCGACCTTGCAGGCCGCCTCGCCGAAATCAGGTTGGAAGCCGCGCCGGCGGAGTGGCCACCGGTATGAACCCCGCCTCCGTGGTCGGGATGGATTAGACCTGAAACCGCCCCGCGGCCCGCATGACGCTTACCTCCTGGAACCCTGCATAAGAAGAATTTTTCAACGATTCCACAGGGGATAATAAGGAGTTCCGGGAGACGGTTCCGGGATGAACCGCCTTGTAGCCTTGGCCGCCGTCCTCGTCCTCGCGTTCTCCGGCTGCGTCGATTCCGGCGACGGCACGACCGCAAGCTCCCAGCCTCCCGCCCCGACCGAGGCCACCGTCGACGCCTCCACCGGGGGCATCGAGGGCGTCGTCACGGACGACGAGCTCGTGCCCATCGCGGACGCCAACGTCGGCATCGCAGGCAAGGACCTCGTGGGAAAGACGTCCGCGGGCGGACGCTTCGCGTTCAGCCAACTCGACCCCGCCGACTACAACGTCATGGTCGAGCGCATCGGGTACTTCTCGAAGACCGTGAAGGCGAGCGTCAAGGCCGGCGAGGTCACCCGCCTCGACATCGTCCTCGAACGGATCCCCGTGTCCGAAGAGGGCTTCGACGACGTCGCGAAGTTCTCCGACCAACTCCCGGCAAGCGACGCGTGCGCGGCCCGCGAGGCGTACGACCTCGAGGCCATCGACGCCTGGCCGGAGCCGACCCGCGGTGTCACGTGGCAAAAGTACCCCGTCACGGTGAACGCCACCAAGCCCGACGGCACGGACCTCTTGGCGATCCGGATGCGGATCGAGCTCAAGCACCAGCCGTCCGACGCGACGGTCGACATCGACATCCGGCTCGTCGACGCCGCCGACGTGGTCCTAGGAAACGGCTGGACGGACGGGGCGGACGAGTCCATCGACTACCAGAAGGTCCTCAAGCCCGGCACGTACGACGTGTACGTCTGCTACTGGGCGGGCGCCCAGGCCGACTACAAAATCACGGTCACGACGAGCTACGAGCAAGGCGAACGCGCGACCTACCTCCGGGCGCACCCGAAAGAGATCGAGTACCCGGACGACGCCTAGATCAATGCGACAGCGGCAAGGGTTATCTCCCCCCGTCGTGTCAACGGGGCCGCACCCATGGATGAGGCCGCCACGAAGACGACCCGCCGCGACGCGGCCCAATGGGTCGCCACGCTCGTCTTCCTCGCGGTGCTCTCCCTGGTCCTGGTCCTGCAGTTCGGGGCTTGGTGGGCGCCGATTCTGCTGTCGGTCGAGGTTGTCCGCATGCCGCTGCTCCCGACGTGGGCCCGACTCAACGCCGGCGTCGACGCGATCCGGGCCCGGCTCGCGCCCCTCAAGAAATTCCCCGGCGCCCTCGTCGGCATCCCCCTCCTCTTCATCGGCCTTGCCCTCGGCGTCTACGCGCCCGACTCCGTCCAGTGGCTCGGCGACGGCGTGAACAGCGTCGTCCAGTTCATCGCGCGAAGCGCCCCGTACGTCATCTTCTTCACGCTCACGCCCGCCATTGCGGGCACCCTGAGCTCGGGCCGCGCGGGCAAGTTCGCGGTCTGGGTCAACCTGAGCTACCTGGTCGCGATCGTCGGGGCCGGGCTCCTCGCCATCATGATGGTCGTCCCCATCTTCGGGGTCCGCCTCACCGGGACCACCTCGACGGCGACGACGGGCGGGGCCGAGAAGATGCTCCAACTCGCGTTCACGTCGGACGCGTTCATCGCGATCTTCCTCGCGGCCGGCCTCGGCCTCATGATCCACGGGTTCCGGCTGCGGGGCCTCATGGAGGCGACGCAGTTCGTCGGCGGGAAGCTCATCGACCTCCTCGGCGACGTCCTCAAGATCGCGCTCCCGCTCGTGCTCTTCAGCCTCGGCGTCTTCATTCCCACGCGCATCGGCAGGGGCCTCGCGCGGGCCCGCGAGGCCGGCGAGACGACGGGCCAAGGCTGGGCCGGCAACCTGAGCCCGGAGGCCGCCTACTTTGCGGCGATCGGCGCCCTCGTACTGGTGCTTGCGATCTGGGTCGCGATCGAGGTCGTCGCCGTCATGCGGTACACGAAGTTTTCCTTGAAGCGGTTCTTCAACGAGTACTTCATCGACGTCTTCTCGTACGCGTGGGCGACGGCGAGCTCGAGCGCCACGATCCCCATCAACCTCGAACGCACCGGGGCGGTGCTCGGCGTCCGCAGCTCCATCTCCAAGTTCGTGATCCCCCTGGGCGCGACCGTCCACCTCGATGGCACGATCATTGGCGGGATGGTCACGGCCGTCGTCGCCGCCCAGCTCGTCGGCTACACGCCGACCGTGCTCGACATGCTGTACATCCTCATCCCGCTCACCATCATCACGGTCGGCGTCCCGGGGATCCCGGGCGGGTTGGCCGCGGTCGGGGGCCCCATCATGGCGCAGCTCTTGCCGCTTCCCCCGGGCACGCAGGCGGCGTTCACCGCCATCTTCATCGGGTTTAACATCGGCTTGAGCGACCAGTTCCGCACCGGCGTGAACAGCATCGGCAACGGCGTCATCTGCCGGCTCTTCGAGTACTGGTACCCCACGAAGTTCGCGAAGGAAGGCGTGACGAAGGCGCCGCCGCGACCTCAGACCCGGGTGGCGCGCCGTCCCCAAGACTTTGCACCGTCGCCAGAGATCGTGTAGGCTAACCGTCGCGCTTCACGACGAGGACCGACATGGGCGCCTCGTGGACGATGCGGTTGCTGACGCTTCCGAGGAACGCGCGGCGAAGGGTGCCTAGGCCCCGGGACCCGACGACGATGAGGCCGCAGTCGCGGCGTCTTGCCTCGAGGACGAGCGTATCGGCCGGTCGGCCGAACCCGACGTGGTAGGTGATCCCCGGCTCGAGCTCGCCCGACCCCCCGTGCAGGCCCGCGAGCGTCCGTTCGAAGTCGGGCTGGATCGGGCCGAAGACCGGGGCGTCGTACACGTGTTCGAGGTGGACGAACGCCTTCCACCGGCGGGCGATGCGCATCGCGATGCCGGCCGCACGTCGGCTCGAATCGGAACCGTCGATCCCCGCGAGCATCCTGGTCGGTGGCGCGGGGGTCCGCGCGACGAGGACGGCGGCCTCCACGTGGTCCTTCACGGCGTCGGCGACGCTTCCTAGCATCCAGCGGCCGAGGGCCGCCCGGCTGTGGGAGCCGACGATCACGAGGTCCGCCGCCCAGGATCTTGCGTCGCGCCCAATCTCCGACTCCGGATACCCGTAGGTGACCGTCGCCTCGGCGCGGACACCGAGGGCAAGTAGATGCTGCTGCGCGACGGCGATGGCCTCGTGTGCGCGTCGGTCGTCCTCTTGGAACTGGACGCGGGCGACCTGCAACGGCCCGGTGTCGGCGAGGGCGTTGTAGGCGGTCTCGGGCGCCACGACGGCAAGGACGCGGACGGAGGAGCCGCACGCCTTCGCGACGGCCGCGGCCCATGATACGGCGTGCTCGGACGCCTCGGAGCCGTCGGTGGCGACGAGGATGCGCCGGAACCCGAGCGGCCCGAGGCCGATCCGCTCCGACTTCTCGGCCGTCTTCGCCATCCTGCCGAGGTCGTCGAAAACGGTTCTCGGCGTCGGCGAAGGGCGCACGGGGGCGAGGGTCGGGATCACGAAGTCACCTGGAGGAGGGCCGCGTCCGTGCAGATCCTTCCGATGCATACGGTGTAGTCGCCGACGGGCGGCGGCGCAGGCACGCCCCAGGCGTGGTCGATGGCGAGGCCGAAGGTACCCGTTTCGTCGGTCCGGGGATGGAAGGCGACCATCACGGTGCGGCCCCCGTGGACCGGGCGCGCGAACTCGGTGTCGCCCCAATACACCGGCATGCGGCCGGTGGGGCCTTCGATGGAGAGCTCGCGTCCTCCGGGCCCCACGCTCGCGTCCTCCCCGCCGTCATTCGAGATGGTGAGGATGAGGTGCGGCAACGGGTCGTCATGCCAGGCTTGCCATGTTGCGAAGAGGCCGATCTCCGCCGGGGGAAGCGGAGCGTTGCACCCGGAAAGACCTGCCGCGACGCCGACGAGGCCGCCAACCAATAGGGGGTACCAGAATCCATCCATGGGATACCACGGACCCTACCTCGGCCGCCTGCCCGCAAATAGGTCTCCTTGATTCTCACCCGTGAGACCTCGCCGAGCTACGACGTCACGGCGGCGGCGTGCTCGGCCAACCAGGTCGGCCGAAGCCGGACCAGGTGGATTTTCTGGTCGTCCTGCAGGAACGTGTAATGGCCCTGCGGCGGCTCGGATTGGGCCTCGAGGGCGTCCTGGAGTCGTCGGCCCTGCGTCCCCGCGGCGTTCCAGCTCTTTGCCTCCCGCCGGCCCAGGCACGCCTTGCATAGTCGAATCTCTTCGTGGAACCCCTGTACGCCAATCCGGTTCTCGCGGAGCGTCTCGATGGGGTTCTTCTGCGTGGGCGCGTCGCCGCAAATCGCGCATTCCTTTTCCAAAGGGGTCACCTTCGAGGAGGCCCCCTGGCTGGCCGGGGCTGCGGAAAGCACGAGGGCCTGGCGCCCCGTATTCTGTCCTCCCCCGTCCAAGAAGCCCTCGGCGATTCTCGGCCCCGAGAACTGGAGGCGCGATTCGGCCATGGGTCTATTAGGCGGCCCGGGCAAGCCCAAGGCAGGCCACCGCCATGAGTCCCACGTTCCGATGCCCCTCGTGCGGGCAGCAGCGATTGGGCACCAGCGGGCTTCCGCTCGTCTGCGCCTCGTGCGGCTTCGCCGGAACGACGCCGGGTCCCGCCCCTCGGCCGGCAATCGAGATCCGCGAGTTTTCCAAGCGCTACGGGACATCCATGGCCGTGGAGGCCCTGAGCCTCGACGTCCGGGCCGGCGAGATCTTCGGCTTCCTTGGCCCCAACGGGGCCGGCAAGACCACGACCATCCGCTGCCTCCTTGGCTTCCTGCGACCCACACGGGGATCCTTGCACGTCCTCGGCCTCGACGCTTGGAGCCAGGCGGCCATCCTGCACCACCGCATCGGGTACGTACCAGGTGAGCTTGCCCTCTACGATGACCTGACCGTCGAACAGCTGCTACGCTTCATCGCCCGGATCCGGGGCCGTATCGACGAAGCGGAACGCGCCCGTCTTGAGGCGCGCCTCAAGATCGATCCCACGCGCCGCGTCCGGACCCTGTCGAAGGGCAACAAGCAGAAAGTCGGGCTCCTGCAGGCCTTCGTCCACGAACCTCCCGTGCTCATCCTCGACGAACCGACCGCCGGGCTGGATCCGCTCATGCAGGAGGAAGTGCACGAGATGCTCCGCGAGGCGCGGGCCCAAGGCCGCACCGTCTTCCTCTCCTCGCACGGCCTTCGGGAAGTCGAAGAGGTCTGCGACCGAATCGGGATGATCCGCGATGGACGGCTTCTCACCGTCGAGTCCGTCGATGAACTCAAACGGAAAGCGCCACGACTGTTCGAGTTCGAGTTCGAGGACGAGCCGCGAATCGAGGAATTCCGCCACCTCGCCGGCGTCACGGATGCGGCCGTCCAAGGCCGAACGCTGCGGGTCCACATCCGCGGCGACGCGGACGCCCTCGTCAAGGCGGCCGCCGCCCACCGCGTGAAGCGCGTGGACGCCCGCGACGTCGACCTCGAGGAGGTCTTTTTCCGGCATTACGGGGGCGGCCCGCCGTGAACGTGGCCGTATTCCGCAAGACGCTGTGGGACCTGCGCTGGGGGCTCGTGGGTTGGGGCGTCGGCCTCGCGATTTATGCGGCTCTCATGAACGGCTTGTTCCCGTCGTTGAAAGCCAACCCCGCCCTGGACGCGTACGTGGAGAGTCTCCCGGAAGAGATCAGTAGGATCTTCTTCGAGGGCGGGGGCGGCAGTTTCACGGATTACGGGACCTTCATCCGCGCGGAATTCCTCGCCTTCCTCCCGCTCCTTCTGTCCATCTGGATCGTCGGCGCGGCGGCGCGCATCGTCGTCGGCGAAGAGGAGGGCAAGACGGTCGACCTGCTCCTTGCGCAGCCCGTCTCGCGCGCCTCGGCCCTCCTCCAGAAGATGGCAGCGCTCCTCGCGGTCGCCGTCGCCGTCCCCGCCGTCGTCGGCGTCGCCCTCGTCCTGTCGAGCGCGACCTTCGACCCCGGCGTCCCGCGATGGCGGCTCCTTTCCGCCCCCTTTTACGCCATCCCGTTCCTCGTGGCCATGGAGGGCGTCGTGGTGGCCGTGGCCGCCTGGGCGCATCGGCGGGGACCGGTGATCTTCGCGGGCGCGGTGCTTGCGATCGGATGGTACCTCCTTTTCATCACCGCCCGCCTCCAGGATTCGCTGGAGTCGCTGCGCTGGGCAACCTTGTACGCCTACTACGACGGGAACAACGGCTTCCACGAAGGGCCCGACCCGGCCTACTGGCTCGTGTCCGTGATCCTCGCCGCCGGCACGACGTGGCTCGCGGTCGTCCTGTACCGCCGGAAGGACCTCTTGACGTAGGGCGAAGGCGCGCGGCCGAAGGTCCCCGGCGAGCGGCGAGATGCGGCCTTATATGGGTCCGAAGGGAAAAGGCCGTAACCCGGCACGGGTTCGCCGACCCCTACCAGGTGGACTCCATGTACGCACAAGGCCAACCCATCATCATCCTCAAGGAAGGCACACGGCGCGAAACGGGTCGCGGCGCCCAGGCCAACAACATCGAGGCGGCCCGGACGATCGCGAACGTCGTGAAGTCCACCCTCGGCCCGCGAGGGATGGACAAGATGCTCGTCGTCGCGATGGGCGACGTCGTCATCACGAACGACGGCGCGACCATCCTGAAGGAGATCGACGTCGCGCACCCGGCCGCGAAAATGATCATCGAGGTCGCGAAGACCCAGGACAACGAGTGCGGCGACGGAACGAAGTCGGCCGTGATCCTCGCCGGCGAACTGCTTCGGGTCGCCCAGGAGCTCCTCGAGCAGCACATCCACGCGACCGTCATCACGCGCGGGTTCCGCCTCGCCAACCAGAAGGCGCAGGAGATCCTCGCCGGCATGTCGCGGCCCGTGACGCCCGAGGACACGAAGCTTCTCGTCCACGTCGCGACGACGGCGCTTGCCAGCAAGATCGCAAGCGCCAACTCCGAGCTCCTCAGCCGCGTCGCGATCGACGCGTGCCGGGCCGTCGCCGACACGCGGGACGGGAAGACCGAATGCGACATCGACAACATCCAGGTGCAGAAGTCCGTGGGCGGCAGCGTCGGCGACAGCCGCCTCATCCAGGGCGTGCTCCTTGACAAGGAGCGGGTCCATGACGCCATGCCGCACCGCGTGAAGAATGCAAAAATCGCGCTCGCCGACCTCGCGTTCGAGGTCAAGAAGACCGAGGTCGAGGCCAAGATCGAGATCCGCGAGCCCCAACAGCTCGAGGGTTTCCTCGCGCAGGAGGAGCACTACATCCGCGTCCTCGTGGACAAGGTCATCAAGTCCGGCGCCAACGTGCTCGTCTGCCAGAAGGGCATCGACGACCTAGCACAGTCGTACCTCTCCAAGGCGGGCATCTACGCCGTGCGCCGCGCCAAACAGTCGGACATGGAGAAGCTCGCGAAGGCCACCGGCGCCCGGGTCGTCTCTACCCTTGACGACCTCAACCCGAAGGCGCTCGGGGCCGCCGGCGAGGTCTACGAGGAGAAGCTCGGCGACGACAAGTTCACGTTCGTCACGGGCTGCAAGGACCCGAAGGCCGTGAGCATCCTCCTGCGCGGCGGGACCGAGCACTTCGTCGAAGAGCTCGAACGGGCGCTCCACGACACCTTGAGCGTCGTCGCGGTCGCGCTCGAGGACCTCAAGGTCATCCCCGGCGGCGGCGCCTTCCACGTGGAGGCCGCCCTCGGCCTCCGCGACTACGCCACGACCATGGGCGGCCGCGAGCAGATGGCGATCGAGGCGTTCGCGGAGGCCATCGAGGTCATTCCGCGCACGCTCGCGGAGAACGCGGGCCTCGACGAGATCGACATCCTCATCTCCCTGCGGCAGGCCCACAAGAAGGGCCAGAAGAACGCGGGGGTCAACGCGTACAACGGGAAGGTCGAGGACATGGTCGCCGCGCACGTCATCGAACCGCTCCGTGTGGGACGCCAAGCCCTCAATTCGGCGACCGAGGCCGCCACCATGATTCTCCGCATCGACGACGTGATCGCCTCCAAGTCCGGCGGCGGCCCGGCCGCGCCGCCCGGTCCGGGAGGCGGCGGCATGCAGGACTTCGGGATGGGCTGACGCCGCGGGCGTTCTCACGGGCGAGAATCGGCGAACGCGTTTACCGCCCGCAGGGCCGATGCGTCCGCATGACGCCGAGATTCACCCAGGAAGCCCCGCTTGCCGCCGGGCCGCGCCCCATGGCGCTTCCGACGTACCTCCGCGTGGAGGACGTCCGACCGGCGCGGCAACACCCGTTCATCCCCCGACGCATCGTTGTCGCCATCGAGCCGATCCACGCCTCGCGCGAGGCCCTCGCGTGGGCCGCCGAGCTCGGCCGCCGGTTCCAGGCCCGCGTGTTCCCGATCACGGTCTCGACGCCCCGCGACCGCCTCGTCATGTACGGCGATGGCGCGGACTCCCTCTTCCTCAAGGAGGAGGACGCGGCGCGCCGCGTGCTCAACGACACCGTCGCGGTCCTCGAGCGGGCCGGGCTCAAGGTGGGGTTCCGGCTCGCCGCCGGGTCGGCTGTGCCGGAGATCCTCCGCTTTGCGGACGAGGAGTCCGCCGACCTAATCATCCTCGGCTCCCACGGCTGGGGGATGCCCGAGCGCGCCCTTTTGGGAAGCACGGCGGACGGGATCAAGAACCGCGCGTCCGCGAGCGTGCTCATCGCCCGGACGATGCCGCCGGCCAAGGACGTCCTCACGCCCTACGACGGGTCCCCTCTGGGTGCGGGGGCGACGGGCTTCGGGCATCGTCTCGCCCACATGTCGAAGACGCGCTCTCACCTCCTGCACGTCGTCCCACCCTCCCCGTTTGCGGGCAAGGCCTCGGAGAGCCGCACCCTGCAGGAACACGTCCGTGCGCTGAAGCTCCTCGGATGGATGAGGCCCGACCTCCGCCTCGACCTGCGGATCGGCCGGCCCGCCGACGTGATCCTGCGCGCGGCCCGCGAACATGGCGCGAACCTCATCGTCATGGGCTCCCGGGGCCTCGGCGGCGTCCGGAGCCTCGTCGCGGGCGGCGTGAGCAACCAGGTGGCGCACCGGGCCGCCGCCTCCGTGTTGCTTCGTAAGGCACGGCGGCGGCGACGCGCGTGAGCCCCGACGTCTCGATCGTCTGGGACCTCCTCGTCGCCCTCGGCATCGGCGCCTTGATCGGACTCCAGCGGCAGCAGTCGGGCGAAGGGTTCTCGGTCGCAGGCAGCAGGACCTTCCCGCTCATCGCGCTTCTCGGCGCCCTCAACCAGGCGTACTTCCCGGACCTACTCTTTGGCGGCTTCGGAGCGACGGTCGTGCTCGCCGCACTCGCCTACGCGGCGAAGGTCTACACGACCTCGGACGCCGGCCTTACGACGGCCGTCGCCGCGATCCTCACGTTCGTCTTCGGCGCCATGGTCGTCCACTCCCCGGAAGGGCGCATCCTCGCGTCGTCCTGGGGACCCTCACCACCGCCCCCCTCGCCCTCAAGAAGCCCCTCCACGACTTCGCCCGCCGCATCACGCCGGACGAGACCCGGGCGATGCTCTCTTTCCTCGTCATCGCCCCCGTCGTCCTGCCCCTCCTGCCCGATGCGCCGCAGCCCCTCATCCTCGGCCTCAACCCGCGGTTCGTCTGGCTCATGGTCGTCTTCATCGCGGCCATCGACCTCGCGGCCTACCTCTTCGTGCGGTTCTACGGGGCGCAGCGGGGGTATCTCCTCGCGGGCGCCATGGGAGGCCTCGTCTCCTCGACGGCCACGACCGTCTCCATGTCGAACAAGACGCGGGCGACGCCCGAGGTCCACCGCGCCGCGGGCATGGCGATCGTGGTCGCGAGCACCATCATGCTGGGCCGGCTCCTCCTCGAGGTCACCGTCGTCAACCGAGAGATCCTGCCACTGCTCGTTGCGCCGATCGCCCTCATGGTCGCCGCGACCGTCGCCGTCGCCTGGTTCGTCTTCCGGGGCCGAGGCGCCGAACCCGTCGAGCCGCCGAGGGTCCGGAACCCGTTCCGTATCATGCCCGCCCTCGTCTTCGGGCTCTTCTTCGCCGCCGTCATCCTTGCGACCGAATGGCTCCACGCCCGTTTCGGGGCGTCGGGCGTGTACGCCGCCGCCCTCGTTTCGGGCCTCGTGGACGTCGACGCCGTGACGCTGTCCCTGAGCCGGCTCGCGGGAGAGGACAAGATCTCCCAAGCCGTCGCCGCCGGCATCCTCCTCGTCGCCGCGTCGAACTCGGCGTTCAAGATCGGCGTGATCCTTCTCATGGGGACGCGCCGCCTCGCGGGGTCCGTCGCCTTATGCCTGGGCGGGGCCATCCTGGTGGCGACGGGTTTCGTCATCTGGTTCGGCATGGGCTGACGGCCGCCGCCCCTTCCCCCTATTAACCGGTGGCGCCAACGGAATAAGTACGACCGACGAGCAAGCCACGCACCGGGCCCTGCTCTTGGACCCCGCAGCTTCCCTCGGCGAACCCCAGGCGGACGTCGCGAGCGGGTCCGCTGCAGAGCCGAAGCGGTCCAAGACCGCGATTCTCGGGGTCGGGCTCGCGGTCTTCGTCGTCTACTACCTTTCCGGGTTCGTCGGGCTGGCGTTGCCGACGATCCACGAGAGCGCGACCCCGGTCTGGGCCCCCACGGGCATCGCCATCGCGTCGCTCGTCCTCTTTGGCCGCCGCCTCTGGCCTGCCATCGCGGCTGGCGCCCTGCTGGTCAACCTCAACACGTCCGGCCATCTCGCCTCAAGCCTGGCCATCGCCTTCGGCAACACGGCCGAAGGCCTCCTCGGCGCGTGGGTGACGATGCGGTTCGCGGGAGGACGGAAGGCCTTCGAGCGGCCCGAGCAGGTCGTCGGGTTCGCCGTCCTCGCCGCGGGCCTCGCCCCGATGGCGAGCGCCACCGTCGGCGTGACGAGCCTCGTCGCCAGCGGGCTGGCCTCGGCAGGCTCCTTCGGCGCCGTTTGGCTCACCTGGTGGTTGGGCGACGCGGCCGGCGCCATCATCGTCACCCCTCTCGTGCTGCTGTGGGCCCGCAAGCCATCCCTCGAGGCGTATCGAGGCCGCCGTGCCGAGGCCGTCTTCATGGGCGCCGCAACCTTGGCCTTGGCATTGGCCATCTTCACGACTCGGCTCCCGCTGAGCTTCCTGACGATTCCGGTCGTCATTTGGGCGGCCATGCGGTTCGGGCCCCGGGAGACCGTGGGAGCCGCGTTCCTCCTCAACACCGTCGCCATCGTCGGCACGCTGCAAGGCCGAGGCCCGTTCCAGTTCGGTGATTTCAATACGGCCCTCCTGGCCCTGCAGGGCTTCGTCGCGATCACGACCCTCACCGGCCTCATCCTCGCCACCGGCGTCCTGCAACAGCGGCTAGCGGCCGTCGCCCTCAAGCGCGGGTCCGACGAACTCGAGCGGCGCGTAAGCGACCGGACGGTTCAGCTCCAGGCCAGCGAGGCCCGTCTCAAGGAGGCACAGGCCTTGAGCCGCGTCGGCAGCTTCGATTGGGACACGGCGTCGAACCGCGTCACGTGGTCGGACGAGCTCTATCGGATCTACGGCCTGCATCCCCAAGGATTCGCCGCGACGTTCGAGGCCTACATCGCCCACGTGCACCCGGAGCATCGGCGCCAGGTCCAGGCCGCCGTCGAGAAGGCGCTGGCCGACCGCCAAGCCTTCGAGCACGACTACCGCATCGTCCGCGCCGACGGCCAGGAGCGATGGGTGCATGCACGGGGCGAACCGGTCCTCCAGGCCGGCAAGGTCGTAGGGCTACGGGGATACTGCCAGGACATCACGGGGCGCAAGTCCGCCGAGGAGCGCTTCCAACGGATCATCGAGTCCGGCCCCGACGCGTTCGTGATCGTCGACGCCAAGGGCATCATGGTCGAGGTCAACCGCCAGGCCGAGACCCTCTTTGGATACACCCCCGAGGAGATGGTCGGGCGGCCCATCGAGCTGCTCATCCCGGATTCGGTCAAGGACCGCCACGTCGGCTACCGCGAGTCGTACGTCAAAGACCCGCAGCCTCGCCCGATGGGGGCCGGCCTCGAGCTCAAGGCCCTTCGCAAGGACGGGACGGAGGTCCCGGTCGAAATCAGCCTGAGCCCCGTCCAGACGCCCGATGGGCTCATCGTGATCAGCGCGATCCGTGATGTGACGGAGCGCAAGCGCGCCCAGTCCGAGCGCGCCGAGCTCGAGCGGCTACGGGCGATGGACCAGTTCAAGGCCCAATTCATCAACATGGCGGCGCACGAGCTCAACACGCCGCTCACCCCGATCAAGCTCCAGGCGCACCTCCTGCGAAGCGGCGCCTCGGGACCCCTCACCGACCAACAGCGCCGGTCGATGGAGATCCTCGAGCGCAGCGTCGACCGCGTCGCCCTCCTCGTGCAGAACATGCTGGATGTGGGCCGCATCCAGAGCGGCCGCATCGAACTCAAGAAGGGTCCCCTCGACGTCAATGCAGCCGTCCAGGAAGCCGTGGACGCCTTCCAAGAGATCGCCCGCCAGGCCGGCGTGCACCTCGAGGGCTGGACGCAGGGCGATCTGTGGGTCGAGGCCGATGCGGCGCGCGTCAGCCAGGTGCTGTTCAACCTCGTGAGCAACGCCCTCAAGTTCACGCCGGGCGGCGGCCGCGTGATCGTCGAGGTCCGGCATGAAGGGCGCGAGGCGAGCGTCGTCGTCCGCGATACAGGCGCGGGCCTCACCTCGGAACAGATGGCCCGGTTGTTCCAGCCGTTTACGCAGGTCCACGACCGGGCCCAGACCGCGTCCCGCCCGGGCACAGGCCTGGGTCTGTACATCAGCAAGCAGCTCGCGGAGCTACACGGCGGGACCCTCACGGTCTCGAGCCTCGGGCCCGGCCAGGGGTCGGATTTCACCTTCACGTTGCCCGGCCTCCTGTTGCCAGCCGGCCCGGCATCGCCGCGCGCGCCGGCGGGCCTCCGGGCGCCCGAACCGCCCGCGGTCCCCGCAGCCCCACCCTCCCCGGTCGAAAAGCCGTCCACCCACCCGTAGCCCGAGGCGGGGCTGCGACCGAGGCGGCGTTCGCCTCGTCTTCTCACCCACGAGAACCGGTGCAAGCCTTAATCAGGCGGCGCAGAGCAAGCAAGAGCAGGAGGACAGAACCATCATGACCGCCCGCACGTCGACCATCACGGAAGTCCTGTTGCCCATCGAGGGCGGTTCCGAAGAGCTCATCGCCCAGGACCAGGCCGTCGAGGTCGCCGCGAACCTCGAGGTCCCGCTGAGGATCCTTCACGTGTCGACGGAGGACGACGAAGTCCCCGGCGACGTGTTCGACCACGTCCAAGACCTCTGCCGCAGGCGCCACGTCGATGCGACCGTCCAGACGCTTCGCGGGCCGGACGTCGTCCAGGAGATCGTGGACGAGGCCCGTCCGAGCGACGTCATCGTGATCGGCACGCGGCGCCTTGGCTCCCGGTATCATCTTGGCAGCATCACCGAAGGCCTCGTGCACCGCGCCCCCTGCCCGGTCCACGTCGTGCGCCTGGGGGAAGCGGCCGCCCGACCGAACGCTGGGCGAGGCGTCCCCGCCGTCGTGGGAGGGCGGGAGTGATGGCCAAGGCCAAGACGTCAAAGCGCACGGCCGCAGCCCCGAAGGCCCCCGCGCGGGCCGACCGTCAATCCGATGACGAATATTGCACCTGCTGCGTCGAGCTGTGCGACTGCGGCGACTGCGAAGAGTGCAAGGCCGACACGCAGAAGGTCCTGCCCGTGAAGGATCGCTGGACGAAGCCTTGAGGTGACGGACGATGGCCGCCGCCAGCCCCAAGCCGGCCTCCCAGCGCTGGCGCCCGCGCGTGTACCGCAAGCGGCTCGTGCGGCAACTCATGACCGTCCATTTCCCGCGCGCTGCCGCGACGGATTCCGCGCAAGAGGTCCGTCGTCGCCTGGAGGGACAGGCGTTCGACGAAGCCGGCCACGTGTACCTGGTCGACGAGGAGAATCGCCTCGTCGGACAGGTGCCCATCGAGCACCTACTCAAGGCCGGCCCTAACGTCCCCCTCCGCGACATTCAGGGACCCTCGCCCGTCGAGGTCCGGGTGGAGGACCCCGCCGAGGCCACGGCTCTGGTCGCCGTCACGCGGCAGGAATCCGACGTCGCCGTCGTCGACGAGGGCGGGCGCCTTGTCGGCGTCGTCGCCACGCCGGTCCTGCTGGCGCTGTTGCACGCCGAGCACGTCGACGACTACCTCACAGCGGCGGGCGTCCACGGCTCGCACCCGGACCCGCACGGGAAGTTCCGGCTGCTCGCGGCCTACCGCGCGCGTCTCCGGTGGCTCGTCGTGGGCCTCGTGGGCGGCATCGGTGCCGCCTTCATCGTCCGGCACTTCGAAGCGACCCTCGCCGACGAGGTCGCGCTCGTTGCCTTCCTGCCTTTGGTCGTCTACCTGGGCGACGCCATCGGGACCCAGACCGAGGCGCTCATGGTCCGGAGCCTCGCCTTGGGAAGGCACCCGTTCGGACCCCAGTTGCTCCAGGAAGGCGGCATCGGCGCGCTGCTCGGCTTGTCCCTTGGGGCCCTTGCGTCCGCCTCGCTTCTCGCGACCGGATTCCCCCGCGAGCTCGCCCTCATCGTCGGCCTCGCGATCCTCGCGTCGGCCTTCATCGCGACCCTCCTTGCGACGTGCATCTGCTGGGGGGCGGCGTTCCTCGGGACCGACCCCGCCTTCGCAAGCGGCCCCGTGGCGACGGTCCTCCAGGACGTCGTGAGCGTGACCACCTACCTCCTCATCGCGTCGCGGTTGCTGTAGTGGGGCCGACGCTCTCAAGCCCGAGAACCGGGGTTCCCCTTATGTGGCCCGGGACCCCAAAGGGAGCCCATCGTGGCCCGAAGAAAGAAGCCTTCCGCTGCCCCGCCCGAACCAGGGCCCCGCCCGGACGTGCATCCGCCGGAACTCCGGTTCCTTGGCGCGACGGGGACCGTCACGGGCAGCCGGACGCTGCTGCGCGCCGGCAACAAGGCCTGGCTCGTCGACTGTGGCCTATTCCAAGGGTTCAAGCAGCTTCGTCTTCGCAACTGGGAACCCTTTCCCGTCGATCCCAAGACGCTTAGCGGCGTCGTGTTCACGCACGCCCACATCGACCACACGGGCTACCTTCCGCGGCTTGTGCGCGAAGGGTTCCGCGGGCCCGTCTACTGCACGCCCGCGACCGCCGACCTCGCCGGAATCCTCCTTCGCGACAGCGCCTACCTCATGGAGGAGGATGCCCGGTTCGCGAACAAGCACGGCTTCTCGAAGCACCGACCCGCCCGGCCCCTCTACAACGTCCAGGAGGCCGACGAGGCGCTCCGTCTCCTCCAGCCCGTCCCCTGGGACCGGAACGTGGAACTCGGCTCGGGCGCCTCGTTCCGTTTCCTTCCCGCCGGCCACATCCTCGGCGCGGCCATCGTGGAATGGGACGTCGCCGGCCGGCGGATCGTCTTCACGGGAGACCTCGGCCGACCCCACGACCCCCTGATGCGGCCTCCCGTGCCCCTTCCCCGCACCGACTTCCTCGTCCTGGAAGCCACCTACGGCAACCGCCTCCACGACCCCCGCGACCCGCGCGAGACGCTTGCGGAAGCCATGCGGGCGACGCTCGAACGCGACGGCGTCGTCCTCGTCCCCGCCTTCGCCGTCGCACGGGCCCAGGTGCTCCTCCATCTCCTCGTCGAGATGCGCAAGCGGCGCATGATTCCCAAGGTCCCCGTCGTCCTCAACAGCCCCATGGCCTCCGCCGTCACGGAACTCTACCACAAGTACCGCCACGAACACCGGCTCACGGACGAGGAGTGCGACGCCATGTGCTCGCTCCCGCGCTACGTCCGGTCGGAAGCCGAGTCCAAGGCCCTCAACGACGAGGAAGGACCCATGGTCATCGTCTCGGCAAGCGGCATGGCCACCGGGGGCCGCGTCCTCCACCACCTCAAGCGCCTCGCCCCGGACCCCAAGAACACGATCCTGTTTGTCGGCTACCAGGCCGGAGGCACGCGCGGCGCCTCCATGCTCAACGGCGAGCCCTCGGTCAAAATCCACGGCACCTACGTCCCCGTCCGCGCCCAGGTCCGCGTCGTCGACAACCTCTCCGCCCATGCCGACTGGAAGGAACTCGTGGCATGGTTCCGCTCGGCCCCGCAGGCGCCCCGCACGACGTGGCTCAACCACGGCGAGCCGGAGGCCGCCGCGGCGCTCCGCCACCGGCTCCTCGAGGCGACGTCGGCAAACGTCGAGGTGCCCGGTCAATTGGACGAGGTCTCGCTCCGCTAGCTTGTTCTTGGCCCTGAGAAACGGCACCACTCATATACTCCCCATGGCGGCAAAAGTGTAGGCCATGGCGACAACCGCGACGACCGCCGTCCGACCGGCCCTCTCCGAGGAGCTGGAACGCGTCAACGAGGCCATCGACCAGCTAACGCGCGGCGCCGCGGCCTCCGACCTCGACGCCCAAACCCCCTACAGGCTCCATTTCGACCGCATGGTCGTGCCGGTGGACCAGTCCAAGGCGACGTTCGTGGCCCTGGAATGGGCTCGCATGCTGGGCGACGCCTTCAACTCCACCGTGTGGGCCGTGCACGTCCTC
>JACPAO010000070.1 GCA_016180755.1 Methanobacteriota archaeon | reverse complement strand
AGGGCCTCGTCGTCGCCGTGACGCCGCAGCTCGTGATGCCGGACGGGAACTGGCCGGGCCACGTGTTCCCGGCAGACTGGTGGCCCGGCTACCTGGACCAGATCGAACGGTTCAACGGCCACATGGCCCGGTCGGCGGCGGCCGCGGGCGTCGACGAGCTCGAGGTCGTCGGCAAGTCCCCCTATTTCACGCCGCCCGCGGACTACGTCGACGACTACGACGCCAAGATGGAGTCCATCGTCGACGCGGTCCGGGCCCTTTTCCCCGGCCGGGTGTTCGCCCAGTACGACGAATACCTTGCCGGCGCCGACTGGTGGAGGAAAGCCGATGCCATCATGCAGCTAAGCTACAACCCGGGCCTCGACGGGAACGCGACGCAGGCCCAGATCGACGCGAGGATCGAAGAGATCTTCGAGACGAAGTACCGGGCCCAGTATGAGGCCGCGGGCAAACCCCTCATCATCAAGCTCGCCGCTCACGCGGTCGACGGCGCGATGGGCGGCCGTGAGGTCCCGGAGGCCGATGGGGCGGCCTCCGAGCGGAACCACCGCTACCCCCTCGACGTGGAGGAGCAGCGGATGATCTACGAGGCCTACTACGAGGCCGCGACGAAACGGACCTGGGTCGATTCGGTCTTCCCCTTCGTCCACGGGTACACGGTGGGGCCCGACCTTCGCGACGTCGACATCCACGGCAAGCCAGCGGACGCGTTGACGAGCGCGTGGGCGAAGGCGATGCGGTAGGCCCCGGTTCCGGGAATACCTTTAAGCGGGCGCGGCGGCGTGCGAAGGGCCAACCTTGTTCGCGCCCGAAGCTTTCCTGCGCGTCCTCTCCGTCCTCACGATGCTGGGCCTCGCCGGGTGGCTCCTCTATCTCGACCGTCGCAGCCCGCTCCACCTTACCTTCAGCGGCTTCCTTGTGATGCGGGCCGTCCTCCTCGCGTCACCGTTCCTCGCCGAATCCCAGGCCCTCGCGCCCACGGTCGGGCACGCGGCCGCCCTCGTGCAGATCCTCGCGCCCTTCCTCGTGCCGTTCTTCCTCTACAACTTCCAGCGGTGCCACTGCATCGCCCACGTCCACGGCTCGTACCACGAGAAGCCGCTCCTGTGGTTCTACATGGTCTCGCCGTTCGTCTTCGCGGCCCTCTTCCTCCTATGGCCCGACCTGTACGCCATGGACCGCGCCCTGGTGCTCCTCGACCCCGTCGCGGCCGGCGTCGGACCCCTGTACGCGACGCGTGGCCTCGACCTCCTCGCGTTCGCCTTCTTCGGCCTCCTCTTCTTCGTCGAGATCGCCGAATCGCCCACGCCCCTCCACCGCTACTCCTACCTCTCCGTTTCCCTCGGCTTCACCATCACGGCCCTGTACGAGGGCCTCGCCTATCCCCTCGTGACGTTCGTGACGGCCCCGGGACCGTCGGCCCTCCCCTGGCCGGTCCTCCTCGGGTTCGTTTGGAGCCTCGGGGCCGCCGCCATCGCGCTGCGCGTGGGGCTCGGTTTCAACCGGCTCACCGTACGGTCCCCCGAGCCGGCCGTCCGGGCCCTCCGGCGGCCCGTCCTCGGGACTTTGTGCGCGGCCGCGATCTCGGCGATGGTGGTCGCGCCCATCGGGATGGCGTCACCCTTGGTCGCCCGCCACACGGCCGCCATCCTACTCGGCCTCTTCTCGTTCGCGATCCCCGTCCTCGTGAGCTACGCCATCCTCCGGCATCACCTCTTCGACATCGACCTCAAGTTCCGCCTCACCATCAAGCGCGGCGTCGTCGCGGCGGCCTTCGTCGCCGTCTTCTTCGCCGCAAGCGAGGGGACCCAGGCGGTGCTTCAGGACCGCTGGGGCCCGGTCGCCGGGATCGCCGCCTCCTCCCTCGTCGTCCTCTTCCTCGCCCCGCTCCAGCGCCGGGCCGAGCGCTTCGCGGAGGCCGCGGTGCCGATGGCCCAGCCGACGAACGCCTGGAGCCTCGACGAGCGGAAGGTGTTCTACCGCGAGCAGGTGCACATCGCCTGGGGCGACGGGGGCCTCAACAAGAAGGAGCGGGCCCTCCTCCTCAACCTGCGGGCCAAGCTCGGCCTGAGCGCCGAGGAGGCCGAACGGATCGAAGGCGCGGCGCTCGGCGAGCACTGGGTCCAGCCGGCTCCAGGCGTCTTGCCGGGGACGTCGACCCCCAGCCACCATTAGGCCGTCCAAACCCTGAAAACGGCACGAGGGCTCGCGGCACCCACGACGTACCACCTCCCCACCCTCCTCGCGCTGGCCACCGTCAACGTGGCCGCCTTCGCCGCGTGCCTCGTGGACAAGCGTCGCGCCCAGGAAGGCGCCGACCGGATCCGGGAGCGGACCCTTCTCCTCCTCGCCCTCGTGGGCGGCGCGGCCGGCCTCGGCGTGGGGATGATCGTCGCCCACCACAAGACGCAGAAGGCGGGCTTCCTCGGCAAGTTCCTCGCGATCTGCGCCCTCCACGTCGCGATCGCCGCCGCGCTCCTCCTGTGGTAGGCTCGCGTTCGACGTTCGTGCGATTTGGGCGGAAATCCCACTCCGAACCGTATAATGGGATGGGGCACCAGAGTAAGGGGCATGACCGAAGAAATCTTCCCGGTCGCGCACCCGGACAGGCCCCAGGCGGCATGTGCGCTCCTGTTGGACACGAGCCGAAGCATGCGCGGCGAAAAGATCCGCGGACTCGAGGCCGGCGTCAAGGCCTACCGCGAGTACGTCGCGAACGACCCGATGGCGAAGGACATCGTGGAGACCTGCATCGTGACCTTCGACAACGAGGCGCGCGTCGTCCACGACTTCTCGAACGTCGAGCAGATCCCCGACCTCAAGCTTGAGGCGAAGGGATGGACGGCGATGGGAGCGGCCCTCGACAAGGCGATCGAGGCCATCGAGGAGCGCAAGCGCTACTACAAGGAGGAGGGCGTCGACTACTACCGGCCCTTCCTCGTGCTCATCACCGACGGCGGGCCCACCGACATGAAGGGCAAGGCCAAGTTCGAGGGGTACGTCGCCAAGGTCCAGGAAGGCGCGAAGGCGAAGAAGTTCTACCCGATCTTCTTCGGCACGAAGAACGCCGACCTCGAGAAGCTGAAGCGCCTCGTGGGCGAGTCCGGCGCGGTCGCCGGGATCGACGAGGCGCGCTTCGGGGACCTCTTCCAGTGGCTCTCCCGAAGCGTGAGCGGGCTCAAGGACAGCCAGCCAGGCGACCAGATCCAGCTCGTCGACCCGACGAAGCTCACGGCGGAGAACCCGAACCCGTTCGCCTTCGAAGTGTAGGCGATGCTCGTCGCCGCCGCGTCACGGGCAGGCCCAAGCCACCGGGCCCGGTCCCTCCCATGCCAGGACGCCTACAGCGTCGAGGAGGCCGTGGGAAGGGACCGGACGGTGGCCGCCGTCGGCGACGGACTGGGAAGCCGACGGCTGAGCCACGAAGGCAGCCAAGCCGCGACCAAGGCCGCCGTCACGAGCCTCCTTGCGGCCCGGCGGCTTGGACCGAAGGCGCTCCATCGCGCCTTCGTCGCCGCCCGGACGGCGGTCCGACGCCGCGCGAAGGAGCTCGGGGCGCCCGTCTCGGACCTTGCGACGACCCTCCACGTCGCCGTCGCGACGGCCGGACGCGTCTATGCGGCCAGCGTGGGCGACGGAGCCGTCGTCGCCTCCCGCGACGGGCAGGCGCGCATCGTGCTAGGGCCCGGCGACGGGGAATACGCGAACGAGGTCGTCCCCCTCACGGCCTCGGAGTGGAAGGACCATTTCCGCGTCGGCGTGGAGTCCGCCGCGACGAACGTGTTCGTCTTCACGGACGGCCTCACGCGGCTCCTTCTCACGCGTGGGAGGGGTTCGTGGCAGCCCTTTGCGCCCTTCTTCGAGTCGTTCCTGCCCCGCGTCGACCCGCGACGCTTCGACCCCTTCGTCGTCCAGCGTTTCCTCGACACGGACAGCGTCGACCGCGCCTGGGACGACGACAAGTGCCTGGTGGTGATCGGGCTTGCCCCCGACAGTCGTCGATGAGCACGGTCGCCCCTGGCAGCTGGCCGAGAAGCTCGGCGCGGGTGGTCAAGGGGAAGTCTACGCCGTCGATCGCAACCCCGGACTCGCCGCGAAGATTCTCTTCCCTCGGGGCCGCACCCGCGAAGCCCACGACAAGGTCCGCGCCATGATCGCCAAGCCCCCGCCGGGGGCCCACGAACTTGTCGAAGGGTTCCCCGTCCTCACGTGGCCCCGCGCGACGCTGTACGCGGGCCGCCCGCATCGGGACGCCTTCGTCGGTTACCTCATGCCCCGCGTGCAGGTGAAGCGCGACTTCGTCTCGCTCTACCAGGTTTTCTCCTCCGCGCGCCGCGCCGAGCTCGGGGGAGGCGGCCTCGCCTGGGACAGCCTCGTGCGCCTCGGCCTGCGGATCGCGCACGTCGTGCGCACGCTCCACCGCATGGGCTACGCGGCCGGTGACTTGAACGACCGCAACATCCTCGTGAGCCGCAAGCTCACGCCGCTGTTCCTCGACACCGACAGCTTCGAGGTGCCGCGCGGCCTCTTCGGCCGTTACCGCTGCAGCGTCGGCGACCGGCTCTACTGGCCCCCCGAACTCCTCGGCGTCGACCTCGCCCGCTTCACGGGAAGCCGGATGCCCCACGACCGGTACGCGTTGTCCGTCCTCCTCTTCCAGTTGTTCCTCAATGGGATGCGGCCCTACCAGTCGCGCGGCTCCAGGGTGAAGGAGCTCGACACGCTCGAGCGGAAGACGCTCGCCGGTCTCTTCGCGTGGACCTCCCCGAAACGCGGGAAACTCGAGCCACCCGCCGGAGCGCCCAGCTACGCGGCGCTTCCTCGGCCGATCCGCGACCGGTTCGAGGCGACCTTCGTGAAGGGGCACCGCCGGCCCGGCCGGCGGCCGAGCGCTGAGGACTGGTACCGGACGCTCCTGCGGGTCGTCAACGACGGGTTCTCGACGTGCCCCACGGTCGCTTCCCACCGGTTCGGGGCCCGCGACGGCCGGTGCCCCTGGTGCCACGACCCGAACGATCCGTTCCGCAACGGGGCGCGCCGCCGCCGGAGTGCACCGGCTTGGCTGCCGCGGGGACGACCTTCGAGGTCCCCCATCCCCCTTGACGTCCTCGCGCGGCGTCCTTGGATCTTGTCGATGGGATGACGTTTCGGGGGGGCGGAACCGAGATCTGGATTGAACGAAGACGCTGCTCCGCCTGCGGGCGCTCGCTCAATCCGCTCCGCTTGGCCAGAATGGTGGGTCTGCCCAGATTTGAACTGGGGTCCCATGCACCCCAAGCATGGAGTATACCAAGCTAGCCCACAGACCCAGTGGGAAAATCGGGGGGGAATTCCCGAGCCTCGCCGTCGTCTTAAGCGTTCCGGGGCGTGAGACTTTGGCCCCGTACGAAAGGGGACGCTAGCTCGGCGCGAGGTGCTTCCCGTCCTCGATCCGCTTGAGGACCTTCACGTTGTCGCCCGTGAGCTGGAACACGGTGCTCGCATCGTTGTCGTCGAGGCTCGATTCCTTGAGGGTCTTCTCGGCGTTCACGGAGTAGACGAGTTCGTAGACGCCGTCGGGGACGCCGTTGATGTTGACGCTCTGGTCGTCGAGGAAGGACCCGTAGAGGTCGTACCAGCTGGGGCTCAGGCCGACGATCCACGTCTTCGAGGCCTCGTGCGGGACAAGGCAGGCGGTCTCGACGTTGTGCGCGTAGGTCGTGCCAGGGACGCCGAGCCGGATGAGGCCCATGTCGATGAGGCAGAAGCCGTTCTTGCGGCTCTGGGCGACCTTGTCGCCCCGCAGGTCCTTTCCGACGTCGTACTTGTAGACCGTGAACTGCGCGAGGCCGTTGTAGTGGAAGTGCCCGTGGGTCGGATGGAACTGGCCGATGCCCACTGGCTCCTCGCGGAACTTCCCGTCGGTGCTGTAGATGCGTTGCGTGTAGCGGCCGAGGCCGGCGGCGGCCTTCGCGCCCTCGATCTGCGACATGTGGATCTCGAGGGCCCCCTCGCCGGCGTTCCCGACGGCGCTCGAGACGCGAAGGCAGCGAAGGTGCTGCTTCTCCACTATCTCGGTCGGCCAGCAGGCCTTCCCCGGAGCGCCGTTCGGAAGGGGCGTGATCCAGCTCACGGAAAGCTGGTCGGGCGCAAGGGCGGCGAGGTTCGGCATCAACTCCCGGACCGAGTCCGCCTTCGCGATCGCGTCGACCTGGACGACGCCCTCGAACGGCGCCTTCTGACCCTCGTTGGTCACGGCGACAACGTAGGTCCCCGCCTTGAGGCCGGGCAGCAGCAGCACGGCGGCGTAGCTCCCCCCACGGGCCTTGCCGACGGACACGCCGACCGAATCCAAGAGGTCGAAACGATACCTGGCCCCGCCGACGAAGTGCCAGCGGAGCGAGACCTCGACGTTGCCGGTGTGCGTCGTCCAGTAGTCGTCGGGCAGGTCGAGCTGGAACGGGATCTTCTGGGCCCCAGTCCCGTTGAAAAGCAGACCGGTCGTGCCGGGCGCCGTCTTCCCGCCGAGGGTCAGGACGGCCTCGGTGACGGCGCCGACGTCGGACTCGCTCGATTTCACGTCGGCCCCGTCCTCCAGGCATCCGGCGAGGAAAAGGGCGGCGACGGCAAGGCCAAAGGTTACGCGCAACGGGATACGCCTCGGACGCCGAGGCGGCGAACGGCTAGAAAAGGGTTGGGTTTGGGCGTCGAAGACGCTTTCCTTGGGAAAAGTGGGCGCCGGTGTGGGGGGGCGAACGTCGCCGCCTTCAGTGGGCGCCGAAGCCGTCGATGCGCTTGAGGACCTTCACCTGGTTGTTTTTCAGGGAGAAGACCGCGCTCGCCTCGTTGTCGTCCATCGTGGTCTCGACGATTGTCTTCTCGGCGTTGGCCATGAAGACGAGTTCGTACGTCCCGTCGGGGACGCCTTGGATGTCGACGTACTGGTCGTCGAGGTCGTTCCAGTAGAGGTCGTACCAGTTGGGGCTGATGCCCGTGATCCAGCCGCCGTTCTGCCGCGGCGTGAAGCACGCGCTCTCGTGGTTCCCCGAGTACGTTGTGCCGGGAAGGCCGAGGGCGACGAGTCCCATGTCGACGAAGCAGAAACCGTTCTTGCGGCTCTGCGCGACCTGTTCGCCGCGCTTCTCGGCGTCGAGGTCGTACTGGTAGACGGTGAACTGCGCGAGACCGTTGTAGTGGAAGTGGCGGTGCGTGGGGTGGAACGCCCCGAGGCCTACCGGGACGTCGCGAAACGAGCCGTCGGTGCTGAAGATGCGCTGCGTGTAGCGGCCCATGCCGGCCCCGGCCTTCGCGCCCTCAAGGGGGACCATGTGGACCTGGAGCTGGCCCTCCCCGGCGTTCCCGAGGGCGGTCGAGACGCGAAGGCATCGCCTCGCGCCCTGCTCGATGATCTCGTACGAGTAGCAGCCCCGGGCGACGCTCGAGGGGACGACGTCGCCGTAGCTTTCGAGGGTGAGCTCGTCGGGGGCGAGGCCGACGAGGTTGGGGGCGATCTCCCGAGGCGGGGCGGCCTTCGGTCGGGCCTCGAGCTGGACAATCGCCTCGTACCTCGCCTTGCCCTGGACGGCGATGACCTCGACGGTGTACGTCCCAGGCTTCGGGTCCTCGTCGAGGACGATGGAGGCGTACGAGTTCCAGTCGGCTTGGTCGACGTCCTTCCCCTCCCGGAGGAGGCGGATCTTGTAGGAGACGTCGTCGGCAAAATGCCAACGGACGCTCGCTTCGAGCTTGAGTTGGTTCGCGGCCACGAAGGCGTCGTCGAGCTCGAGTTCGAACACGGCCTTGTCGCAGTTGACGAACCCGCACGCGTCGCCGGATCCCGCGGCCAGTTTCCCGTCGAACCGGTATCCGTCGGTCGCGTCGAGCGTTTGGCCGGCGACGACGATCCGCGCGGAAGATACGACGGCCGCGTTGGCTTCGGACGGGTTTGCGGGCGTCTCGAGGCATCCGGCGAAGAACAAGGCGGCGACGGCCAGACCAAGGGGGACGCGCATGCGTTTACGCCTCGCGCGACGAGCGGGCGGCCGAGTAGAAAAGGCTTGGGTTGGGGCCGTGGAAGCCGCGGGATCAGAGGTACCGACCGACGAGAAGGATGAGGATCGTGAGAAGTCCCTGCAGGAGGAAAAGGACGGCGGCGGCCCGGGGGATCGTGGCCATCATGGTCTGGACGGCGCTGATGAACCGTATGGTGTTCCAATGGCCGAAGACCTTGAGGTCGGGCACCCGCGTGGTCTTGAGGCCCACCTCGACGTCCTCGAGGTCGTCGATGGCCTCGACGAGGGTCTCCTTCGTGACCCGGGCGAGTTCGTCGATGCTCGCGCGATACCCGACGGGGTTGTACCCGCCCGTCACGATGTTCACGCTGTGATTGTCGGTCGTCATGACCTCGAACTCGTGCACGAGCTCGGCGATCTCTTTCCGGATGCGGGCCCGCACGTCGGGGAGCATGTTGTTGCCGTCCCAGAGGATGTACGCGGTCCGCCGGCCGGCGACGTCCGTAACGAGGACCTGGCATCCCTGGTCGCCGATGCCCTCGAAATGGGTGAAGGCGTCGCGGGTCTGCGCGTACCCGGCGCGGATCCCCATGGCGGCCGACTGCTGCGCAAGACGCGCGGCCTCGGCGGCCCGCTTCTTGATCTCCTGGGCCCGCCGCGTCGATGGCCAGACGGCGCCGCTTCCCAGGACGAGGCTGTTGTGCGCGTCGATGAAGAGGGCGTCCGCCGCGCCCTGCATCTGGGCGGCCATGCGGGCCGCCTCCCCTACCCCGTAGTCGACGTCGTCGATGGGGCGGGGCCAACTCGTGTACGTGAGGAGGACGCCGTCGCCGAAGTATTGTGCGCAGACCTGGGCGTCCGTCCCGGCGCGGACGAGCGGGCTCGCGTGCTTGGTGAACGGCATCTCGTCGAGGAGCCGCCGCGCCGCCTCCCCGAGGCGTTCGACCTCCCCGGTCGAGATGGGGTTGTAGTCATGCGTCGCGGAGCCGTGGGGCACGAGGATGTTCGGCGTCGTGCCCATCGTTTGGATGATCTTGGTGGGGAGATTGCTTCCTCCGATCTCGCCCACGGGCCCGGGATGCACGGCCGGCACGACGATGGCAGCCTTGACGCCCTGCTCGGTGCGGAACGCGGCGACGCCGATGAGGGCGTCGATCTCGCCTTGCGTCTTCTCGAACAGGGTCTCGGCCGCGAGCGTGCCGCGCGAGAGGTGGTCGATGTAGTAGCGGAACATCTGGCTGAAGCTCACGCCCGTCGTGCGGCGCACGGGCGCGTCGATGAAGTTCAGGAAGAACATGGTCGTGCCCAGGAACGCGACGAGGAGGCTGACGGCGATCGTCCAGTCCCGGCCTCCCATAGCAAAGACGTAGGCGGAGGCGGCGAGGCCGGCGCCGGGCTGCAGGAGGGCGACCTGGGCGCTGCGAAGGAGCCTGTGGTCGCTGGTCGTGAAGAGGACGGTCACCTGGATGGCCGCGGTGAACGCGTGGGCGGCGAGGATTCCGTTGATGAACTCGAACCCGGGGCGGTACATGGCGATGTACCAGCCGACGATGGAGATGACGAGCGCGAACGACATCGCGCTCGCCGCGAGGAAGCAGCTTCGGCGGCGGTTGAAGGTGCCCCCGAGGAGGCGGGCGAAGCGGTGGGCCCCGGCAGCCGCGATCGACGCGGGGACGCTGAAGAGAAGGAACGCGAAGAGCATCGACGAAAGGTAGGGCGCGTCGAAGCCGCGAAAGAACGCGGGCAGGAGGACCTGCGGCAGGCCCAGGATGAGAAGGTAGCTCCAGGCGGCGTGGGGCGCACGGAAGAGCACGTCGCTCAGCTCGGAGACCTTCTCGACGATCTCTTGGGGCGTTGCGCCCTCGTGGGGAAGGTCGGGTCGGGGAGTCACGGACGTTGCGGCCGAAGGGCCCGCGGGGTCTTAAGTGGTCGCGGAACGGTCCCCAGGCTTCGCCCGTCCGGCCGCTAGGTATTTCATGGGCGTTGACGAAGGGGGGTCGCTTCCATGGACGTCCCGACGTTCCGCTCGACGGCCGCGACACGGGTCCCGCTCTTGGGCGTCGACCTCGACCGCGCGGTGGTCGCGGTCCCGGCAACGCCCGTGGCTTTGGAAGACGCCCAGTTCCGCTCGTCGAGACTGGGACTGATCGCCAGCATCGTGCTCGGCGTCGACCTCTCCCTCCTTGGCCTCAGCTTCCTCTTCTCGGCCGTGCTGGGGCTCGCCGCCATGTTTGATCCGGGCGGCGAAGCCGGCGGTCTTCCGGGCGTATACGACGACCCGGGGCTCCTTTGGGTGAACGCGTTCGTGGTGCTCGTCATGATGGGCTTCGTGCCGCTCGGGTGGGTGTTCGTGACCCGGCACCGGGCGCGCTCGGGGACCCTTCGGTACTTAGGGCTCCATCGTCCGGCGCGTTCGCTCTTCGTCGGGACCGGGCTTGCGGGGCTCTTCCTTTCCGGTTCGATCGCGCTGCTGCTCTTCTTCGCCGTGACGGGGCTTCCCATCAGCCCGCGCGAGATCGAGGAGCACCCGATCCCGCCGGGCTTCACGTGGGCCCTCGTCGCCATGGTCTCCTTCGCGGCGGGCTTCGGGGAGGAGATACTGTTCCGCGGCCTCCTGCAGCGATGGATCGGTTGGCTGGGGCAGGCCGCCCTGTTCGCGGTCGCTCATCTTGGCTCGGGGGAACCGGTCCAGTTCGTGGTCACGTTCGCCACGGGCCTCATCTTCGGCCGGCTGCGCGCCCTGGGCTGGTCCTTGTGGACGCTCATCACGGCGCATGCCGTCTACGATTTCTGCCTCCTGGGCCTGGAGCTTGCGACGTCGCCGTAGGGGCCTTGCGAGGCGCACCACAGGCTAGATAATGCGGCGTCCCCTTGCCCCGGACCCCTGGTGCCGCCATGGTCGTGACGGTCAATCCGAAGGTGTGTGTCTATTGTGCGGGGTGCGTCGGATTGTGTCCCGTCGAGTCCATCGAGCTCCGGGAGACGCGCCTCACCATCCTCGACTCTTGCACCGACTGCGGGATCTGCGTCAAGTTCTGCCCCGTCGAGGCGCTCTCGGGAGGCCGGCCCCTTGACTAGCGTCGGCGGCAACGGCCAGAAGCGGTTCGACATCGAGAAGACCGTCGACGTGGTGATCGTGGGCGGGGGTCCCGGCGGGGCCTTGGCCGCGCGCGAGTTCGCAAGGGGCGGCGTGAAGACCCTCGTCGTGGACCGTCGGCAGGAGATCGGGGCCCCGAAGCGCTGCGCGGAAGGCATCAGCAACGATGGGCTCCTCGAGTCGGGGGTCCAGCCGCATCCCGCGTGGACGAGCGGCCGCATCACCGGCGCGGTCCTGTACAGTCCCTCGGGCAAGATCGTCACGGTCGACGACGAGACGGCCGTGGGCTGGGTCGTCGAGCGGAAGGTCTTCGAGAAGCACCTTGGGAAGGACGCCATCGAGGCGGGCGCCCAATACATGGTGAAGACGCACATCGACCAGGTCCTCATGGACGGGGCCCGCGCGGTGGGCGTCACGGGTGACTTCATGGGGAAGTCCGTCAAGATCAACGCGAAGCTCGTCGTCGGGGCGGACGGCATCGACAGCCTCATCGGCCGCAAGGCGGGCCTGCGCGGGTCGGTCCAGAAGATGCGCGATTTCCACAGCGCCGCCCAGTACGAGATGGCGGGCGTGAAGTGCGACATGACACGGCTGCACCTCTACTTCGGCGGCGACGTCGCGCCCCTCGGGTACGTCTGGATCTTCCCGAAGGCGGCCGGCCTCGCGAACGTCGGCGTCGGCATCCTCACGAGCAAGTCGAAGCACGGCCACCGCGCCATCGACTACCTCGACCGGTTCATCGCGAAGCACCCCGAGATGTTCGAGAAGGCCTCCCCGCTCGAGGTGAACGCGAGCGGGATCCCCGTGAGCGCGGGCATCCGACGGTTCTGGGGCGACGGCCTCATGCTCGTCGGGGACGCCGCGCAGCAGGTCAACCCGATCCACGGGGGCGGCATCTCGCTCGCCATGCGGGCCGGTGTGATCGCCGGCCAGGTGGGAAGCAAGGCCATCAAGGAGGGCGACGTCTCGGCAGAGCGGCTGTCCGAGTACGGCCGCGTCTGGGACGAGGTCCACGGGAAGGAGCTTGCGAGGCTCTACAAGTTCCGTATGTTCATGGAAGAGCTCACCGACAAGGACATGGAGAGGATGGCGGACCTCGTCACGATCGATGTCATCGTCGATCTCACCTACGCGCGTTTCCGTTCGTTCGCGAAGCTCATGCTAACGAAGATGCCGACGATGGTGCCGCTTCTCGCGAAGTACCTCATGGCGCCCGGCAAGAAGTTCGAGATGGAGGCCCTCGAGGCGTGACGAAACCCACACGCCCGGAGACCGCGCACCTCATGGAGATCATGCTCGACCGCGCCCAGCTCGTGAACCGCGAGATCGACCGGATGCTCCCGGACATCCGTCCGCTCAAGTTCTACGAGAGCCTCAAGGAATACCTGGAGATCAGCAAGCAGCGCGTGCGCCCCTCGATGGCCGTGTACGAACCGATCCGCCACGTCGTCGAGGCGGGGGGGAAACGAATCCGGCCGACGCTGTGCCTCCTGGCGTGCGAGGCGGTCGGAGGCGACTACAAGAAGGCGCTGCCGACCGCGGTCGCGATCGAGCTCGTGCATACGTTCACCCTCATCCATGACGACGTGATGGACGAAGACCTCGTCCGGCGGGGCCGCCCGACGGCCGCGGCGATCTGGGGGAACCCCATCGCGATCACGGCCGGCGACGGGCTCTTCGCGATCGCGTTCCGGTCCATCGCGGAGAACGCGAAGGTGCCCGGCGTGCGGCGCGAGTCGGTCCTTCGGCTCGTCCAGATGCTCAGCGACACCTGCCTCGGGTTGAGCCAGGGCCAGACGATGGACCTCCTCCTCGAGGAGGAGGCGGACCCGCAGATCGAGCAGTACCTCGAGATGATCCGCCTGAAAACAGGTGTCCTCCTCGAGTTCGCGCTCAAGAGCGGCGCGATCATCGGGGGCGGGACGGAACAGCAGGTCGAGATGATCGGCAAGTTCGGCGCACCGCTGGGGATGGCCTTCCAGATCAAGGACGACCTCCTCAACCTGACCGGCACCGAGGAGATCCTCGGGAAGCCGCGGGGCAGCGACATCGTGCGCGGCAAGAAGACGCTCATGGTCGTCCACGGGTTCCATAACGCGAACCGCCGCGACGCGAACCGCCTGCGCACAATCCTGGACCTGCCGGACTCGAAGTGCCCGCCGAAGGTCGTCGAGGAGGCCATCGGGATCCTCAAGGAGGCCGGCAGCCTCGAGTTCGCCGAACGGATGGCGGACGACCTCATCAAGGAGGCGAAGTCCTACCTCACCGCATTGCCGCGATCGGAGGCGACTGACGCGCTTCGCGCCCTGCAGGAGATGGCCGATTTCGTGATCCACCGCGACCGGTGAACGGCCGTTGGCGTCCCGTCTGTTGAGCGTCGTACGCCTCGGCCGGCCTGCGAACGCGGTCTTCGCGGCCGTGGGGGCGGTCGCGGGCGGCCTGGCCGCGCGGCCGGACCCTTCGATGTATCCCTGGCTCGCGGGCGCCGCGGCGACCGTCATGTTGGGCGTCGCGGGGGGAAATTCGTACAACGACGCGGTGGACGCCGAGATCGACCGGACCGCCCATCCTGAGCGGCCGATCCCGCGGGGAGAACTGACCCCGAAGGATGCGCGCGCGTGGGCGTGGACGTGGTTCGGCCTCGCGTTGGGCCTTGCCTTCCTCCTCGGGTTGGCGGCCGGCTTCTTGGCGCTCGCGTACGTGGGGGGACTCACGTGGTACGAGGGACGCCTCAAGCGGTCCCACGTGTGGGGCCATCTCGTCGTGTCGCTCGTCGTGGGAGGCGTGTTCGTGTTCGGGGCGGTCGTGGTCTCCGGCCTGCCGTACGTTCCGGGCGTTGATTCGTGGACGGGATGGGCGGGGGAGCCGGGGCTACGGGCCGCTGCCGTCATGGGGTTCCTCGCCGGGTTGGCGAACCTCGGGCGGGAGCTCCTCAAGAGCGTCGAGGACCAGGAAGCGGACCGGGCCGCGCGGCGCACGGCGGCGCTCGTGTGGGGAACCGGTCCGACACGCGCCGCCGCGGCGGGCTGCCTGCTCTTCGCTTGCCTATTCGCCGTGGTGGCCGTCCCGCTGCGTGTGTTCCCGCCACTGCCGTACCTCGCGCTCATCGCGCCGGCCCTTGCGTGCTTCGCGGCGGCTCCGCTGCTCCGCTCGGCGCGCGACGCGGTTCGTGTGACGAAGGCGGGTATGGCGATTGCCTTAGTGGGCTTCGTCGCGCTAGTGCTGATATAATAGCCGAGGATTCGACGGGACCACTCCAATGCGCCACCGCGTCCACTACTATCTCCAGCGCAACCTGCGTTGGTCGTCCCTCCATTTCACGCTCATCGACCCCGAGAAGCAGGTCCCCGGCCGGGCGGGCGAACTGGCGCGGGCCGCCCAGGACGCGGGGAGCCACGCGATCCTGGTGGGCGGCTCGACGGGCAACCACAAGGAAGGGCTCGACGCGACGGTGAAGGCGATCAAGAACGCCGTCACGGTGCCCGTCATCCTTTTCCCGGGCGGGTCGCACGGCGTGAGCGCGCACGCGGACGCGGTCTTCTTCATGTCGATGCTCAACAGCCAGACGCCGAGGTACCTCATCGAGGAGCAGGTGCAGGCGGTCGAGATGATCGAGGCGGCGGGGCTCGAGGTCCTCCCGATGGGGTACCTCGTCGTCGAGCCCGGCGGGAAGGTCGGCGAGGTCGGGCAGGCGAAACTGTTCTCGCGCGAGCACCCGGAGGAGGCCGCGAAGTACGCGCTCGCGGCCCAGTTCTTCGGAATGAAGTACGTTTACCTGGAGGCGGGCTCTGGGGCGAACGCGCCCGTGCCGCTTCCCATGATCCACCAGGTGAAGCAGCGGATCGACGTCCCGCTCATCGTGGGAGGCGGCATCCGCGACGCGGACACGGCGCGCAAGCTCATCGAGGCGGGCGCGGACGTGATCGTGACGGGGAACCTCGTCGAGGGGTCGATCGACGTGCAAAAGACGATCGGGGAGATCATCCGCGACTCGATCGACCAGCTCAAGAAGAAGATCCGGGAGGCCGCGTAGCCGTTGAAGGCGAGCGCCGTCGCGTACCCGATCCAGGGTCTCATCAAGTACCACGGCCTCGCGGACTTCGAACGGCGCATCCCGTACCATGCGTCGATCAGCGTGTGCACGTCGCCGACCGAGACGCACACGACGCTCGAGGCGAACGAGTCGATCGGCGAGGACTCTATCGAGATCGACGGAAAGGCGTTGCCGTTGGGGCGGGAGCGGGAGCGCGCCCTCAAGGTCCTCGACGCGGTCCGGGGCGTCGCGCAGTCGACGAAGCGCGTGCGGATGGTGAGCCGTAGCAACTTCCCGAAGTACGTCGGGCTCGGCTCGAGCGCGTCGGGGTTCGCGGCGCTCGCGGTCGCCGCGTGCGAGGTGTTCGGGGTCCAGGCGACGTCGGACGAGATGAGCGAGATGGCCCGCCTCGGGGCCGGGAGCGCCACGCGCGCCGTCGCGGGCGGGTTCGCGGAGTGGGTGACGCGCGGGATGCGAAGCTACGGTCGGATGCTCGCGGGGCCCGGCGAGATCCCGTGGACGACGATCGCGATGGTGACCCACCACGACGTGCCGACCGAGGGCGTGCACCGGGACGCGATGACGAGCCCGTTCTTCCGGGCGCGCCTCGAGTACATCGAGCGGCCCCTCGAGCAGATGCGCCTTGCGATCCAGCGGAAGGAGCCCCTCAAGATGATGGAGCTCGCCGAGCGGGACACGCTCAACCTCCACGCAGTCACGATGACGAGCAAGGACGCGCTCGTCGCGTGGCGCGGCGCGACGGTGGAGACCATCCACGCCGTGCGTCGCCTGCGGGCCGCGGGGACACCGTGCTACTTCTCGATCGACACGGGCGCGACCGTGTACGTGAACACGTTGCCCGAGCACGCGGACGAGGTGGAGTCGATGGTGAAGGGCATCGCGGGCGCGGACGAGGTCCTGCGTCTCGAGGTGGGTCCGCCGGCGGGCCTCGTCGACAAGCACCTGTTCTGAAACCGACCTAACCGCCAAACCTATATTTCCGGCCGTACAGTTGATGGGACGTGTTCCGGCGCGGCGTCCTGGTGGGGGCCTTCCTTATGGTCGGCGGGACCCTGCTGCTTGCGTTCAAGCAGGTGACGCGGGTCTTCGACGACCCGGCCCGGTTGGAGCTCGGCGACGTGGAGGCTGGGCCCACGGACCCGACCTTCATCCTCCTGTCGGCCCTCACGATCGCCTGCGGCTTCGCGACGATCCTCGGGACCGTGTCGCCGGCGACCGGTTGGCGTCGGCCGGTGGCCTTGGGGTCGTTGGGCCTGAGCGTCACGCTCCTCCTCGGGCTTCACTTGCCGCTCTTTGTGAACGGGACGGTCGTGAGCACCGAGAGCGACCTTTTCGCGTCGTTCACGGCGAGCCACGTGTTCCATACGGGGAACCTCTACAGCCTCATGGCGGTCTTCCTGCTCTTTCTTCTCACCGTCTCCCTGTTGGGCGTCGCGGTGTTCAGCGTCGGGTACCTCCTTGCCCCGGGACGGTTCGCCAAGGCGGTCTCGGACCCGCGCAGCTGGCCCAAGAACGAGGCCAACCTCGTGGCGTCGACGCTTCTGCTGCTGTTCGGCACGGGCGTCTTCCTCACCTACCTCGTCCGGACCGCGGCCAAGATGGAAGCCGAGCCGCCGGCGTTCGTCGGTTTCTTCGGAGGGGCGCTCCTTCTCTTCTACTACCTCCAGATCCTTTGCGTCTTCCTGTTCGTGATCACGGTCCTCGCCCGGTTCTTCCTCGTGAACTGGGGCACGCAGCTTCCCTGGGAGCCGCTTCGCGTGCGCGACAGCCTCGACAACGTCGGGAAGATCGAGCGCATCCTCGTCCTGGGCGCGATCGCGTTCAACCTGCTTGTCCTCATGGCCCCGTCGGCCACCGACAACGAGGGCCTGAGCGAGGATCCCGTGTTCCGCCTCGACTCGCGGGGCCTCGCGTGGTTCTTCTTCCTCCTTGCCGTCCCGTACGTGCCGTACGCGCTCAGCCTTAGGAGGATGCGGAAACTCCTCACCCCGCCTTCGCCGTTCGGGATCGGTTCGCCGCCGTTTAGCGCCCTCACGCTCCAGGTGATCGGCCTCGCCGCGGGCGGCGTCGTGCTCATCGGCACCGTGGCCGGCGCGGCGCAATGGTCCCCGTTGGCGCTCCTCATGGCGCTCGGGGCGTGGGTCGCCGGCGTCCTCCTGTGGGCGGGCCTTCGCGTTGGGCTCGAGGGGGGACTCGTCTCACCCGAGATTCGGGGCGAGGGCGGGCCGGCCTACTTCGCCTGGTTCCTCGTGTTCGCGCTCGTGACGTCGATCATGATGTGGGGGGCCGGCAACAACATCGTGGGGACGTACGAGGAGTCGTCGCGCACGCTCACGGTCGACAACTCGAGCCCGTGGGGCGCGGACCTCTTGTTCCGCCTCGGCGGCGTGTCCCTGTTCAGCGCGAGCCTGCTCCTGGCGTTCGGCGTCGCCAAGGCGAGCCTGGGCGTCCGGCGGAGCCTCTTGGGCTCGTATGCGGCGAGCTTCGTCGGGATGGTACTCCTTGGCGTCATGGTGTTCAGCATCAGCATGTGGAGCACGAACGAGCAGGTGAGCGACGCGTACGTCGGGTTCGCGTTCCACCAGTTCTACCTGACGGAGAAGATCTTCGTGGCCGTCCTCATCGTGGGCCTCGGCTCGATGCTCCTGTGGACGTTCGGTCGGATGGTTCGCGCGATCCTTCGGCCGGGTCCGGCCGCTTCGCTCATCGAGTCGATCCAGATCGGGCCCACGTTCACGAGGCGATAGCCGGCTCGGCCTCTTCGTCGTCCTCGACGAGCGGCTCCGTCATGGGCAGCGCGGCGACGTTGATGACGGGCGCCGTGATCTCCAAGGGGAACGGGGCGACCTGCCGCATGGCTTTGAGGCCGAGGTCGGTCGCGTAGTAGGTGCTGAAGCGGTCCTGGGCGAGTTCGGCGACGAGGCCGGCCTCGCGTAGCTTCTTGAGGTGCCAGCGGACGGTCCCGGGGTTGATGGTGAGGCGCGAGGAGAGGATCCGGCGGTGCGCGCCGGGGTTGATGGCCACAAACTCGAAGATCTGCTTCGCGTTGCCGTTCGAGAGCGCGGTGACGGCCGTCGAGAGCTGCTTGGCCTCCATGCCGCCCGAGACCGGGTAGAAGACGCGGTAGCCGTTGGCCTTCTTCGAGCGGACGAGGTCGGCGTGCTCGAGCTTGCGGATGTGCCAGAGCACGGTCGAGGTCTTCATGCGGAATTCGTTGCTAAGCTGCTTGAGGTGCACGCCGGGGTTGCCCTTGATGAAACCGTAGAGCATCGAGCGCTGGGGGTTCTTGAGGGCGACCTTGGGGTCGACGTAGCGCGAGGCGAGGGCCCAGCCGAGGAACGTGAGGCCGAGGAGGGCCACCGTGATGCCGCTTGTGACGGCCCAGTTCTCCGCGACGGCCGTCGCGACGGCGCCGCCGATCTCGTCGAGTCCGCCTGCGCCGGTCGGGTTGCCGGGGGCCTTGGGTCCGCCGCCGTCGAGTCCGCCGCCGCCCGTCTTCTGGAGGTTGTCGAGTTCGTCCTGGACGTTCTGGGGGTCGGGGTCCTTCTGCGAGGAGCCGGTCGTGCCGAGCACGTCGTCGACCGACTGCGCGGCCGCGAGGGGGACTGTTCCGATTAGGCCGAGTACCAAGAAGGAGACTAGGGTCCCTTTCATGACCGCACCAGGGCCATATTGTCCGATGGCCCGCTCAAATCCCTTCTGTATGGACTATTTAAGGATGGATGCCGACGGAGGCGTGCTCGAAAAATTCGGTTTCCGTTTCATGATCCTGTTTCTACCCCCCACACGCCGGCCTCGGCCTCTCAAAGGACCACTCGTTACCGCCTGGCATGCGCATTGCGCGAGCTGAGGAGGGCCTTGGGTTCTTCTCGCGTGGAACATCCTATCCTTGCCCAGCTAGGAACTCTTTTATGCCCCAATTGAGACTGGCGCCGTGGATGAAAGGGCGCGGCCGTTCTAGGTGGATATCCGCGTTTGTCGTGGCCGCCTTCGTGGGGCTCCCGGGGTGTGCGACCTCTCCAAGAACGGACGACCCCGTTGACCCCAGCCTATCTGCGACCGTGAACGACCCGACGGATTACAATTACCTCGATGACGAAAACGCGGCCTGCCTCCCCCACGTGCACGATTATTGGGGCGACCAGACAGCCATCCGCGTGGCCGAGAAAGATTTCACCCTGCGACAACAGGGGACAGGTCAGATTGGTGTCCCCTTCCGGTTGGACGATGGGACCACCGTTTTTCCCGGCACCGCGTGGCTAAACGCAACGGCGACATGGACGAGCTCCGACCCACTTCCAAAGAAGATTGGCCTGTCGTTCCGGGCAGCAAACGGAGTCGTGAAGGACCTCACGCTCACTTCTGGGGTCGCGGCCTCGTCGGAGGTTAACGAATCGATGGCCGATCCCCCGCACACGACGGTTTCGCTCTGGGAATTCACCGTATGGATGGAAGGAGCGGCGACGGCCAACGTTCACTTGCGGTTGGATATTTCACGGCAGGCAGGAGCCATTCCGCCGGCCCCACCGCACCCATCCTATTGGAACGGCAACACCTCAATTCCAATTTTCGACCAAGCGGGCCCACTCTACGATGCCATGGGCATCGGCGGGCAGGTGCGCCCCGGGCAACAAATCCCTCAAGATCTGCCCTCGGCCAAGATCCACGTGGTTCCAACCGACACAAAGACGCTTCAAATTGGCCTCTTCTACAACTCCTCGACTCCACCGACCACACACTACGATCCGGTCTTGAACTGGCGCGGGGCCGACAAGGGCCTTGGCGGGGAGACCGCTACAAGGCCCGCCGTTGTTCAGAAGCAGTCTGTAAATGGGCTGTTCCAGTGGTCCCTTGAGGTTGCTCCACGCCAATGGGACTCGCCATACGCCAAACGCACCTATTGGGCCTTCTCTTTCACGTGGTCGTCTCCGGCGAACCCCGCTACCTTCATGGACGGGAACTATCCCCTCGTCTTGTCCGCAGACCGTGACCCTACGATTCAGGACCGCCAGTGCAAAGATTCCTTAGCCGGCAGTCTCCTTTTTTCGTAGGCGGCCATTCCTAACATTTCGAAGCGTTACCCACATGGTGGCGGCACCGAGAGCCTGCGTCGTTCAAAGACCGGATTCAGCTACCGGGCGGTACCTTCCCCGCGGGCCGGTTCGATGCCGTTGTCCGTGAGGGCGAACTCGGCCGCGCTGCCCTCGGGTCTGGACCGATGCTTGAGGAGGATGGCGCGGCGGACGCCGGGCCCTTTTCGCTCCAGCCGGACGATGGTCTTTACGATGTGCTCCATGATCCGTCCGCCGAACGGCCGCACGGTCTCCTCGTCCGTGAAGACCTGGCCCGTGATGAGGACCGGCGTGTTCTGCGTCCGGCTGATGCGCAGGAGGGTCCCGAGCATGGTGGTGAGGCTGCGGCTTGCCTCCTCGCTTCCGCCCTTTAGCTGGAGTCGGTAGTACATGTTGAGGGAGTCGATGACGATGAGTCCGGCGCCCTTGATCTTCTCGAGGCTCGCCGTCATGCGTTCCTGCTCGGCGAGGCTCGTGGGATGGTAGAAGAGTAGGCCTTTGAGGACGCGTTGCAGGTTCTTGCCGGTGATCTGTTCAAGGCGTTCCATGGAGACGCCCTCGGTGTCGAGGTAGGCGACCTTGCCGAGGTCCCCGAGGATGGCGTTGCGGGCGAGTTGGAGGCAGATGTTGGTTTTGCCGGCCCCGGCTTCGCCGTAGACGAGGGTGATGGTGCCGGGTTCGAGGCCGCCGCCCAAGAGTTCGTCGAGCGGGGCGCATTCCGTCTTGAGCTTCACAGGGCTAGCGCCGCTACCTCGTCGGGTCTTATCACTTTGACCTTGGTGGCGACGGTGCGTCGGCGGGCGTCGTCGTCGGCGTCGAGGATGACGACGACGAGGAGGTCGGCCTCGAGGCTGCGGACTTCCTGGAGAAGGAGGTCGACGTCGTCCCGCGCGAGGCGGGGACACGTCTTCACGAGGACGCGCCGAGGGTAGCCGTGCTGCCGCTCGGCGGCAAGCGCGTACGTGGTGGATTCGTGCTCGACGCGGGGGCGGATCTTGAAGTTGCGTTCCCGAAGGAGGGTCTCGAGTCTCGTCTCGGCCTCGGCGAGTTGGGCGAGGTCGAGCTCCGGGTTGAGCGAAGCGTCGAGGTGGGTCTCGATGTCGAGGGCGGGTCGCACGTTGAGGACCTTCGTGGGCCGGCGGCGCGGGACGCGCGCGGCAGGCGGCGCGGGCTCGAGGGGCGGAGGTGGCGGGGGCCGCTGTAGTTCCTCCCAGCGCGGCCGTACGTCGGAGAAGAAGTCGTCGGCGCCGAGGCGCACGTGGTCCTGTTCGGCGAGGAGGTAGACGAGGCGGATCGTTTGGGCCTCGCCGGTCTCTAGCAGGGGGCCGGCGGCGCGCGCGACGCGGACGAGGTCGGCCTCGTCGAGGTCGGCGACGCGGTCCCGCGGCAAGCGGAGCCCGAGGCGTACGAGGTTGAGCGGGTCGCCCGCGATGCGGTGGAGGCCGAGCCCGTAGTGAGGGTCGAGGTGGTCGCGCCAGTGGGAAAGGAGCGTGGCGTCGATCCGTTGGCGACGGTCGAGGACGGGTTGGAGGGTGCTGCCGTGGACGTGGAAGCTTCCGAGGTCGCCGAGGAGGAACGCGTCCTGGACGTCGTTGACGGCCCAGTCGGGAACGCGTTCGAGGCAGTCTTCGAGGTCGGCGATGGGGTCGGGTTCGGCGCGCGGGCTTCGCAGGAAGAGGAAGCGTTGGTCTTCGCGGACCACGAGTTCGAACTGGTAGGCTTGTTGGAGGCGCGCCCGAAGGGCGTCGAGTTCTTGCCGCGAGACCGGGAGCGCGTCCTGTTTGATGAGCGGCACGGCTAGTGCATCCTGCTTCGTTTCAGGTTCCCAAGGTTCAAAGCCTTGTCGAAACATTTCCGCGGCCGTGGACGAGGAAAAGGAGGGAGCCAGGCCCGGCCCGCGGGCGAAGGTGGGTCGCGACCTCTTCATGGTGTTCCTGGCGCTCGTCTCCATCGCGATCCTCGTCTACGACGAGGTGGCGACGGTCCCGGCGGACGAGCGTTTCGCCCTGGTGGTCATCGACGCGTTGATCGTGTTGGTCTTCGCGGTCGAGTTCTTCGCGGGACTTTGGCGCGCCGAGGACAAGAAGGCGTACTGGAAGTCCCGATGGTGGGAGCTCCCTGGCCTGTTGCCCATGGCGGTGGGGGAGGCGAGCTTCCTTCGGGTGTTCCGCCTCGTCCGGGTGGTCCGGGTCGTCCGCGTCCTTCGCGTCATTTCGGTCGTGTCGCGCCTGCGCCGGGCGAACGTGGTCGCGAAGGCGTTCCTGGCGCGCAGCCACCTCGCGAACGTGGCGTTCGTCGGCCTCACGCTCATCGTGACGTGTTCGTACCTGGAGTTCCTCTTCGAGAAGGATTCTCCCACGGGCCATTTCAAGACCTTCGGGGACGCGCTTTGGTGGGGACTCGTCACCACGACGACCGTCGGGTACGGAGACAAGTTTCCCGTGACGACGGCGGGGAAGCTCGTCGCCGGCGTCCTCATGCTCACCGGCATCGGGACGATCGGCGTGTTGGCCGGGACGTTCGCGAACGCGCTCATCAGCTCGCCGAGCGCGCCGGCCGCGGGCCCCAAGGCGTTGGAGGAACGTCTCGCGTCGCTCGCGGCCCTCCACACGGAGGGGAAACTCACGGACGAGGAGTTCCGCACCGCGAAGACCAAGGTCCTGCAAGAACCCTAATACCGATTGGGCGCGATGCTGGAGCGTGCGCCGGATCGCGCTCCTCACCTCGGATTTCGCGCTCTACCACGATCTCGTCCGGCATCTTCGCGAGCGGAAACTGCCGTTCGATTCGCTCGCGTTCGGCGAACGGCCGGGCCCGGACGTAGGCGTCGTCGTCACGTCGTGGCGGGACTCGTTGCGCCGCGACCTTCCGACCGACGTGCCCATCGTGTCGGTGCCGGTGGGCCCCGACGGCAAGGAGGACGTGGGCGCGGCCGTGGGGCGGGCGCTTCGCGCGCTCGAAGGCGTGGAGGGGTATCACGAGGTGGTCGTGGGGATCGATCCGGGGAAGCGGCCGGGGGTCGCGGTCCTCGGCGACGGCCGCCTGATCCACACGGCGCAGGCGTTCCTGCCCAACGAGGCGCCGGCCCTCGTCGAATCTCTGCTGGGCCAGTTCCCGGCGGACCGGTTCGTCATTCGGCTGGGCCACGGCGCGCCCCGCGAGCGCGACCAGATCCTCCATGAGCTGCTCAAACTGCAGGGCGAGGTCCGCGTGGAGCTCGTCGACGAGACGGGGACGACGCCCGCGCCCCGCCAACGGACGGGGATGTCCTCCGATGTCGCGGCCGCCTTGGGGATCGCGAGGACGCCCGGACGCCTGGCGCGGACGCCGAAGCGGTACGTTTCGCCGGGGCAGATCCGGGAGATCCAGCGCGAATCGAGGGAGCTGACGCTCGGCCGCTTCACCATCTCACGGGACCAGGCGCGGCGGGTGGCGCGGGGCGACCTGAGCCTCGCGCAGGCGGTCGAGGACGAGCAGTCCCTCAGTCGGCGCCCGCGAAGTCGATCATCGAGCCGCTGAGGGTCGTGAGGTT
>JACPAO010000069.1 GCA_016180755.1 Methanobacteriota archaeon | reverse complement strand
CGTGCTGGACTGCACCGCCTGCATCAGGATGCTTTCCAGATCGTGGTTCAGGCTTATTACCTGCAGTTCGGCCCCGGGCGCGTAAAATTGCTGGACGATGGCGCGGCCCAGTGCATTGCGGGTGACCACGGTCAGCTCGTTGGTATCCTGGGTGCGCGGCGCGTGTTCCGCGAGGATCTCGACTATGGTGCGCATGTCGCGGATGTGCACACCCTCTTCCAGCAAGTTTTGCAGGACTTTCTGCAGCGCAGACAGCGGCAGCAGCTTCGGCACCAGATCCTCGACCAATTTCGGCGCATTGCGGCCAAGATGATCCAGCAACTGTTGCAGTTCCTGCCGCCCCAGCAACTCGGCCGCGTGGCTGTGAATCAGGTGATTGAGGTGGGTGGTGACTACGGTACTGGCGTCCACCACTGTGTAACCATGGGTCTGCGCCTGATCGCGTAAGGCGGCCTCGACCCACACCGCTGGCAAGCCGAAAGCGGGATCCTGCGTTGCGGCGCCCGGCAGAACCGCTGTGACGCGGCCCGGGTTGATGGCAAGGTACATTCCTCCATAAGCCTCGCCGTGGCCGACTTCCGCCCCTTTCAGGGTGATGCGGTAGGCGTTGGGCCGCAGTTCCAGATTGTCGCGGATATGCACGGCCGGGGGCAGGAACCCCACTTCCTGCGCGAATTTCTTGCGGGCCCCATTGATGCGTTTTAACAGGTCTCCATCCTGTGCCTTGTCCACCAGCGGGATCAGGCGGTAACCCACTTCCAGCCCCAGGGTATCCACCGGCATCACGTCCTCCTGCCAGCGAGGATCGTGGCCGTGCCGCTCATACGACGTCGCCACGTCCACCTGTTCGAGGCTGTGCTGGTAGACCTGTTCGACCTCGCTCAGCCGTAGCACACCGTCGGCCCCCGGCCCCATGGCCGGCACCTGCGCCCCGGCGGCGGCCTCACCGACGATCGCGTCGCCGAGCCGGGCCGACACGCCCGACAGAAGCGATGGCACCGACCGGGCGCCCTCCTGGGATGACCCGATGGCGCGCCGCGCCTCGTGCAAGGTACGCGCGTAGGCGCCTGCGGCCTGCGGGGTCGCGCCGCTGGCGTGCCCGAACCCGTTCGTGCCGTTCAGGGAGCGCGCGGAGGCGGCCACCAGGTCCCAACCTTGCGCGACGACCTCGGGCGGGAAGCAGGAGCTGCGCCAGGGCTGCTCGGTCCACGGCCAGTACGTCTCGACCGCGTACGTCCAGGGACTGCCCGCGAAGCTCGCATCCCACATGTAGGGGCATGGACCCGAAGCGCCCGCCGGGCCCGCCCAGGCCGTCCAGCCCTGGCTGGATCCCGTGAAGAACCGCTTGCCACTCTCGTACGCGATGCGCTGGGCCCATGGCATGCTGAAGGGAACGTACGGGTTTCCCGTCCCGGCACCCACCGCCGTGCAGGTCTCGCCCAAGGTGCAGGTTCCGACGAACGCGCCAAGGCTCAGCGTGATCGCATCGATCCAAGGCTGGCGCGCCGCCCAGCGGGCGCCGCGGAAGAAATCGCCGGCGACGCTCACGATCAAGGCCTCCGGATCCTCCCCGAGCGTGCGTCCGGCCGCGAGGCTCGCCGTGCCCGTGCCGTGGCCTCCCGCATCGAGGGCCGGCACCCCGCAGCCGCCCATGCAGATGAAGCCGATGATCCTCGTGCCGGGAACATAGTAGAGTGTGTCGGCGCTGAGGTTCTCCCACACGGGCCGGTCCCGCGCCAAGGCTTGCTCGTAGTCCGAAGCGTCCAGCGTCAACGACAGCGGCTTCGCCACCGAGGGGAAGCCGTCGACGAACCACGCGGGATGTTCGCTCGTCGAAGGCTCGCCGCGGAACTCTTCGTGGTAGGGATTGATGGGTTCGATGTCGGCGATGACGACGTGGCTGCCCGACCGCAGCCGCGCGAGTTCCTGCGTGTAGGCGGCCTCGACGTGGACGCGGTCCAGCGTGGTCCCGGCCGCGTCCTGCACGACCACGTCGAAGCCGATCCGCGTGCCTTCCTTGACGTGGAACTTGGGCTCGAGGCCGATCTCGAGGTCGAGGGTCTGGCGGGCGCCGATCACTGGGACGCCGGGCAGGTCGATGCGCCACTTGCTTGGCAGGCCTTCGACGTCGAGCTTGAACCCGGCCGGTGCCAGGCCCGTGTTCGTGAGGCTGAGGCCGGTCCGCGTCGCCTCGTTCGGAACCACGAGCAAGTGGTCGTCGTCGATCGTCAGGTTGGCACCCGCGGCGACCCAGTCCGTGCGGATCTCGAGGTGGTACGCGAGGGCGCCGCAGAGGCCGCACTCGACCACGGCGGCATAGGGTCCGTAGCCGTTGCGCTCGATCGCTTTCCACGGGAGCGCCGCTTGGACGGTTCCCGCGGTCGCGCTGGGCGAACGCGTGATTGTCTCCCGGTCGGGGCCCACGATCGTCACCCAGTAGTCGCTTCCGAAGAGCTCGTCATGGCCATTGAGGCTGGCCGTCACGCGGCCCACGCCGGGGCCGACGAGGAACGGGTGGTCCGCACGCCACGTCGTGGTCCTTGCGATGTGGAGCCCAAGGCCCGAGCCGACCAGGACGCCATCGTACGCCTCCGTCGTGCTCGTCTCGGCGGAAGCCGCCGTCGGCAGCGGCGCAAGAACAAGTCCCAACAATCCAGCGACCCAACCAACCGCAGCGACACGCGCCAAAGGCCGACCCCGACCCCCACCGTTCCTGCTTGTTTGTAAGCCTTCGCCGCGCTTTCAAGCGAACGACGGCGTCCGGTCCCCGCTCAGGCTGCCGGCGCGAAGCGACTCACCGGAACGTCCGAGGGGCCGAGGCTTGCGTCCAGCCTTGAATCCAGGAACCAGTCGCCATCGGGCAGGTCTCCGAGCAGGCCCTCTTCCGGCGCGGCGCGCGCCACCGCTCCTTCAGACGAGAGGACGTCCCGGATGTCGAGGACGCCAAGGGTCAACTGGGCATCCGCGTAGTGGCCGGGGCGATCCGCCAGGGTGATGCAGTGTGTGGGGTCGTTGAAGGTCATCTGGCCCCTGGGGGCTTCTGGCGGCGGGCCGGATTCCGTGAGGATCTGCGATGTGAACATCCGTCCAACGGAGTCCATGATGAGGGTCGGGTCGCCGCGCATCTGTTTCGCCAAGACATATCACTCGGCGCGCCTACTAGAAGCACTATCCGTCTCCGAATTGGGCCACTATTAGGGCTCATGGGTCGGGGAGCCCCCCCGGTCGGGCAGGGGGTGCAGACGGGATCCTGATACCCCTGACGCCTGTGGCACGAATGACGGTCGTCCCGTCGCCGCTGGACTCCGCCGCCCACGGTTTCAAGAGGCCCCAGCCGGTGGGCCCCCGCGTGGAGTGGTGGATCCTCGCCATCCTCGTCCTCGCCGCCTTCCTTGCGGCCTTCGTCGACAGCATCGTCGGCGGCGGCGGGGTCATCTCGCTCCCCGCGCTCCTGGCCGTCGACTACCCCGTCCACCTGGCCCTCGGGACGAACAAGCTCGCCGCGACCGGTGCGAGCTCGATGGCCGCCGTCCGCTGGACCCAGGGCGGCCACATCGTCCTCCCGCTCGCCCTCGCGCTCATCCCGTTCGCGGGCGTCGGCAGCTTCCTCGGCGCCGTCACCGTCCTCTTCTTCCAGGCGGAGTTCGTGAGGACGCTCGTCATCACCGTCATGGTCGTCATGACGATCTACGTCCTTGTGCGCAAGAAGTTCGGCCGCGAGGACCGCTTCACCGGGATCCGGCTCTGGCCCTTCGCCGCGGCGGCCGGGCTCTCCCTCGCGATCGGATTCTACGACGGCTTCCTGGGCCCCGGGACCGGGAGCCTCCTCCTCTTCATGTTCCTCGGCGTCACCCGGTTCGACTTCCTTCGCGCCGCCGGCCACGGCCGCATCCTCAACTTCGCGAGCAACCTCGCGGCCCTCGCACTTTTCGCGATCCGCGGCCACGTCGACTACGCCGTCGGGTTCCCCATGATGCTCAGCATGATGGCAGGCGCCTACGTCGGCAGCCACTTCGGGATGCGGCACGGCACGAAATGGATCAAGCCGCTCTTTGTCGCGATGACGAGCGTCATCCTCTTGCGTCTCGTCGTGTTCTAGGGGTCGCGGCATGGTCGACTGGGTCACGCTCGCGTTCGCCTTCGGCCTCGGCGTGGGCTCGTTCTTCTCGCCCTGCAGCGTCGCCCTCGTCCCGGCGTACCTTGCGTACTACGTCGGCGTGCCGGCCGGTGCGGAAGCCCCGGGCTTCGTCCGCGGGCTCCAGGGCGGCGCCCGATTCGGCCTCGCCGCCTCGCTGGGCGCGTTCCTCGTCTTCGGCGGCGCCGGCGCCGTCATCTACTGGCTCCGGACCGCCACGGGCGTCACGTCGCCCCAGCTCACGATGGCCCTTGCCGCGGTCGCGATCCTCGTCGCCTTGGCCGTCATCGCGATGGGCGTCCTTCTCCTTGGCGGCCGCGACCTGAGCCTCACGTTCGCCGTGAAGGCACCGACCACGAAGACGGTCCCGTCCATGGTCGGCTTCGGCGCCGCGTACTCCTTGGCGAGTCTCGGTTGCAGCGGACCCCTCTTCCTCGCGGCCATGGCCCAGGTCTTCTCGCAGGGAGCCCTCGGCGGCCTCCTCGTGCTCGTCTTCTACGGCCTCGGCCTCGGCGCGTTCCTGTTCCTCTCCGCGCTCGTTCTCAGCGTCGCCCAGGAGCGCGGCCGGAACTGGATCCGCGCCGCCACGAGGTACGTGAAGCCGGCGTCGGCCGTCGTCATGATCCTCGCCGGCCTGTACGTCATCTCCTACTACGTCGCCCTCGCGCCCGCCTTCTAGAGGGACGCGTCGTTCACGGCCGAACGGAGCTCGTCGAGGCTCGGCGTCGCGTAGATCCACTTGCGGAACTCCTCGCCGTCCTTGTTGAAGACCACGATGCTCGACTGCTTCGTGATGCCGAACGTCTTCGCGACCGTCGAGCCCTGGTCGATGCCGTGGGGCCACATCTGGTTGTACTTCGCCTTCCAGGCCGAGAGGTCCGAGGCGTCCTCCGTCGGGTCGTGGCTGAGCGTGTAGAGGTGGAGGGGCTTCCCCATGAACTCGTGGTGGAGCTGCGTGAGCCGCGGGGCCGTCGTCTGGCATTTGCTGCACCAGGTCGCCATGAAGAAGAGGACGGTGGGCTCGCCCTTCGACGACTCGCCGGAATGTGTCATGCCCTCTGTGTCCGTGAAGGACCACGCCTTGACTTCTCCGGAGACGGGGGCGGGCCCGCCCGTGCAGCCGGCCAGGAAAAGTGCCGCGATGACCAGGAGCGCTCGCACGGTCTTCCCCTGAGAATTTGAGCCTTAAAGCGGTTGCCCCAGATTCGGTGGGCCTAGAGTTTGGCCAACATGTCGAGCGCCTTGCGGTGCTTACGGAGGGTGTGCTTTGCCGCCCACCGCATCTTCGGGTCTTTGATCCCGTCAATGGGGCTCGGCTTCTTCGACCGCTTCGCGGGCATGTACGGGTTCATTGGTCCTTTCCCACCTTAATGATTTCGACGTGACGCGCCAGCCAGGCCAGGATGCCGTCCAATTCCAGTTCGATCCTGGCAACCTGGAGCATGAAGTCTCGCACGGCCTCCGGGGCCGCCTCGATGGTGAACGAGTTCCGTTCCAGGAACATGTGCGTGGCCGCAAATGCTGTCCGCTTGTTCTCGTCGGCAAAAGGATGGTCTTGGCAGATCCCGCGAAGGAGAAGGGCGCCTCGCTCCAGGACGGACCGGGTCCCTCGAACGGGCCATGCATGGCCCGATCCACGGCGGCCTCGAGACTGCCACGGTTCAGAACGCCGGTCGTGTCGCCGCTTCGCAGGATTTCTTCGTCGTGGAGACGACGGACGTCATCCACGCTCGGCACGGACGGCCCGACATTGCGCACGGCTTTCATGCTGGCGGTCCCCACCCATCTGAAGTTTGGTAGCCGCGTTTGCGCGGGCCTCAGTCCAGCTTGACGCTCACGTTCTTGATGCGCGTGTAGTGGTCGATCGCGTAGAGGCTCTGCTCGATGCCGAGCCCCGAGTTCTTCGCGCTCGCAAACGGCGTCTGCGGGAACGTCACGGGGTACTCGTTCACCGAGACCATGCCGACCTCGAGGTCGCGCGCGGCCCGGTGGGCGGTCCCGAGGTCCTTGGTCCAGACGCCCGCGTAGAGGCCGAACTGGGTCGCGTTCGCCTGCTTGATGGCGTCGGCGTAGTCGGTGAACGTCTGGATCCCGACGACGGGCCCGAAGATCTCCTCCTTGGCGATCCGCATGTCGGGCGTGACCGCGTCGAAGATCGTCGGGGTGAGGAACGCGCCCTTCCCCAGGTCGCCCTCCTTCGGGAGGTCCCCGACCATGACGACCTTGGCGCCTTCGTCACGGCCAACGTTCACGTACTTGTGGACGCGGTCGCGCTGGCCCGCCGAGACGAGCGGCCCGAGGCGCGTGTTGGGGTCGTTCCCGGCGCCGACCTTCAGACCTTCCACGCGCTTCTTGAACGCCTCCACGAACGCGTCGTGGACGGACTGGTGGACGAGGATGCGGCTTCCGGCCCAGCACATCTGGCCCGCGTTCATGAACGCGCCGAGCGCGGCGCCCTTCACGGCGTTGTCGAGGTTCGCGTCGGGGAAGACGATGTTGGGGTTCTTGCCGCCGAGCTCGAGCGTGAAGGGCTTGAGTTTCTTGCCCATCGACTGGACGACCTGGAAGCCGGTCTCGACGGATCCCGTGAGGTACACGCCGTCGACGTTCGTCGACTCGACAAGGTGCTTGCCGAACGTCGCCCCGTCGCCGGTCACGACGTTGAGGACGCCGGGCGGGAGCCCGGCCTGTACGCCGATCTCGCCTAGGCGGATCGCGGAGAGGGGTGTGAGGCTGGCGGGCTTCAAGACGACGGTGTTCCCGGCGGCGAGCGCGGGGGCGACGCTGCGGCTTGCAAGCTGGAACGGGAAGTTCCAAGGCGCGACGTGGAGCGTGACGCCGAGCGGTTCGCGAAGCGTGTAGTCGAGGCGCTCGCCGGGGACCGGGATCGTGTCGCCTTGGATCTTGTCGCAGAGCCCCGCGAAGTACTCGAACGTCTGCGCAGCGTAGAAGACGTCGGCCTTCGATTCGCGAAGAGGCTTCCCCTGGTTGCTCGTCTCGAGCCGCGAGAGGTCGTCGGCCTTCTCGCGGATGAGGCCGCCAAGCCGGTATAGGATGCGCCCCCGCTCGGAGGGGTCCATGCGCCGCCACTTGGGTTCCTCGAAGGCGCGTCGCGCCGCGTCGAGGGCGGCGTCGGCGTCCTCGCGGGCGCCTTTCGGGACCTGCGCGATGACTTCGCCGGTCGCGGGGTTGCGCACGTCGAGGGTCTCGCCGCCGGCCGCCGAGAGCTTTCCGCCGACGAAGTGGCCCCAGGTCTGGACTTGGAGGGTCATTTGAATCAGGACGCGCAGGGGGAAGGAGTCCCTAAACTTTGCGCGGCCCGCCGACGCAGGCTGCCCCACGCCGGCACGCCTTGGGAAGGGCATCGACCACGCCGCCTTGTGCCTTGCGGACGCCGTCCCCTTGCGTTTTCATCGCTCGTCGGTCGGCCGCGCCCGGGCCTTCGCGGCGGCGTCCGACGATTCGACGAGCCGTCGGAGAAAGTCTGCGACGTCATTCCGGAGGGCCTTCTCCTCCAGGGCCGGGAGCCGGACGCGGGCCTCGTTGGTCCGGAACATGAGCACGGCCTGCTCCCAATCTTGGTCGGAGCGCCACGCCTTGGCTCCGAGGAGGCGGTCGACGATCGCGTCCTCAAGGCTCACGACGGGAACGCGCCAGCCCTCGATGGTGAGGTACTGCACGGTCTCCGTCCGTCGAAGCCCCTTCGTGGAAAGGTCGACGATGAGCTCGAGCTCGGCGTCCTCGAAGCCGCGGACGTCCCCCGCAAAGCCCGCGCCCAGGAGCACGCCGCGGACCTCTTCCCGGCGCCGCGCGACGAGGTCGATGTCAACGGACTCGTAGGCGCCCCCGGAGTAGAACTGGACCAGGCTTCCTCCCACGAGCACCGCCTCGACGCCGCGAGGCAGTTGCGCGTTGAGCCATCCGACGAACAGGAGCTTCTTTTCGGTGAGTTCCCGTCCGCGGAGGAGACGCGTGAGCTCCGCCCTTCCCGCCTTCTTAGGCATCTGGCCACGTCACCCGACCCGACCTTAGTTGGCGCTCCAACCGTCGGCGGCCGAAGCGCACCAACCGATCGAGCTCCGACGGCGACCGACCCTTCTTGAACCGCGGCGCCTCGCGGACCTGGCGGATCTCGTCGAGCACGTAGGGGTTCTCGCGAAGGAGCGTCTCGACCAGGCGGCTGCGCTCCTCACCCCGCCGATCCTTGAGCCGGTTGAGGGCGTCGAGGAGCTCTTGGCTGAGGCTGATGGAAAGGACGCGCGAAGCCATATTAGATAACTAATAGCCTGATAACATGATAAGGTTTCCTGGCGGGGCCGACGCGTGGCCTGCGACCCGCCCGCCCTCGACGCCCTCAATCCCTTCCCACGCACTCAATCGCGGATGCCCGATCATCACGTTGGACCGGGCCAACCAAGGATTTGGCAACAAAGGAGTTGAGGGCTTCGTGGCGAAGCGAGGGTTGAGATCGGCGGCAACCGTTGCGACGGGGCCCAGGAATCGTCGCCCACGGCCGACCTTGCGCAGAAGTGGCCGGCGTGCGCGTTTCTCTTCAACCCGCCCACCAGCATGGTTAAATAACGTCCCTAAACTACGAACGGTCGTTGGGTTCCGGGGAAACTCGGAAGTCAACAGGGAGCGCGAAACGAAACATATAAACCGTCCCTTCAGAATGGGAGAAATCCCATCCGGGGGGATGGAAGCAAGGTGTACCTCATGACGACGAAACTTGTGCGAGCAACCTCCATCGGCCTCACGGCTGCTTTTCTGATCAGTTTCCTGGCTGTCTTCGTGCCGTCCGCCGTGGCGCAGGCCGCCCCTGAAGTGAAATTCGAAGTCACCTTCGTGAAGGTCGACAATATCGGCGAGGACAACCGCCTTGACCCAGAGTCCGAACTCGCCCAGATCCAGTGGAAGGTCCAGGTCAAACCCCCCGGAACGCCTACGGGCTGCGTCTCCGCCTACACGCTAAGCTACGAACCCGTCGGCAAACTCGGCTACCAGTCCATCACGATCAGCCCGCCGACGAACTCTGGCAACATCGGAAAGTACGGCGTCGCAAACACGGGCCAGGCCGACGACACGCCCCAGCCGTACACCGTCACGATGACGATTTCGGCGAGCCGCGAGGCCCCGGCGTTCAAGGACGACGAATACGCGCTCAAGGTCACCCTCGTCGTCCCCGGCAACACGAACGGCTGCGGGGTCACCGCCCAGGGGCCGGTCACGGCGAAGACGTCCGTCAAGAACGACTACATGCCGCTCACGACCGTCGAGCCGGGCGTGTATTTCCAGAAGGCCGGCCAGAACAAGAAGGTCGTCTTCCCGGTCAAGGTTCAGAACATCGGGAATGGCCCGTCCCGGGTCCGGCTAGAGATCATCCCCCTCGGAAAGAACCGCCTCGACTCGATCATTCCGCCGGCCGAACTCCGATTGGAGTCGCGCGCCCAGAAGGGGTCGGCGGCCCTGTTCAAGGCCGACACCCGGGTAGAGGCGCAGACCCCCCACTCGAACGGGTACACGAACTCGATCTACAGCTTCCAGGTGAAGTTCATCACGTCGTACGACGGCACGGGCGAGAACACGGCCAACGACGAGACCTCCGTGACGTTGTCGGTGCAGGTCCAAGGAGTGTATGTGCCCGGGTTCGACAGCGTGGCCATGCTCGGCGCTCTAAGCATCGCGCTCATGGGCGTCGGTTTCCTGCGGCGCAAGAAGTAATGCCGCAGGCACTTCTCCTCCCTCGAGCGGAAGCGCTGCGGCACGGCGGCTGCAGCGACTCCGCCCAACGAGCTAATAAGTGGCGAGAGTTGCGTAGCACATTGGGGGTTGAGACAGGGTGAGAGTGGGCCCGGTCCTAGCCGCGCTTGCCGTCTCATCGTTGCTTGCCGCGGGCAGCGGCACTGCTCAGGTTCCGACGCAGACGGGATCCTACGTCGATTTTCAGATTCTCGCGGAAAAGACGTTTGGTTTCGTCGTTCGGGGCGGGACCGGTCGGACGAGCGACGGGGCCATTGTGCAAAGCACGCTGAGCCTCTCGTTCGGCCTGAAGGATCTCTCGTTTGACGCGGAGCCCGGCACAGGCACGCAGGGAACGGCGTTGGCCGCCGACTACATGTTCCTGAGCGAGACCTGGTTTGCCGAGGCGCCGTCGAATCCGCCCGATTTTACCAAGGCGCTCAAGGATCCGCCGCCCGGCTGGTTCGGGGATGCCCAGGAGGGCGCGTTCATCGATAGCAGGCGCGGAGAGACCACCACGTTCGAGGCGTTCATCGGCGTGCTCCCCAACGCCGAGGCCAAGGAGGCGTTCTACCACGTACAGATCAAGATGCAAGGCCAATCCCCGCGACGGGACCTAGTCGCTTATCGAAACCTCACGTTCGGTGCCCGGATCATGCCCCAGCCAGGCCTCCAAGTTGACATGGGGTTTGCGGGAACCGTGCGTCCGAACACGTGGGTCACGATCCCAATCGTCGTTGCAAACACGGACCTTTACCAGCAGAAGGTCGATGTTTCCCTCGTCATCGAGGATGGTGAGGATTACGAGGGGGCCGGGCTCGCGCAACAGGGCAGCGGCTCCTACGTGTTGGAGCCGCTCGAATCCAAGCCGATTAACCTCACTTTCCTCACGCCAAAATCGCGAATGTGGTTCCGGTCGGAGGCCGTGCAGTACCAGGTCCGGGTCGTCAACACGTTGAATCCCGCCATCTCGCAGACGTCCTCGAGCGTCGTCATCGTCGACGGGTTCTATTTCTCGCGTCAGCTCGTACTCATCATCCCAATCCTCATCCTCCTAATCGTCCTCTTCCTCTGGCTGCTCATCGCCGGGAAGCGCTACTATGACGAGCGCGTCCTAGGAAAGCCCATCGCGCCCTGGAAAATTCCGCAGGAGGCCGACCGCCTCGAGGTGATGCGGAAGGAGGACCCCCGAAACTTCTATGTGACGCGCCACTTCCTCATGCGGGAAGAATACGAATCCGCCCTCCTGTGGTTCTACTCGTTCAAGAAGCGCAACAGCCGCCGGATCAAGAACGAGGCGGCCTCGGCGAAGTACCGCGACCGCGCCTCGCAGCTCGCGACACCCTCCCTCGTCCGCTTCGACCGCAAGGCCGAACGGCTCCGGCGCCGGTTCCAACGCCGCCAGGAGCGCCAGCGGCTCAAGCTCGAGGCCAAGCTCGAAGCGCTCCAAGGGAAGCTCGACCAGCACTACGAGGCCGACCACGACAAGGACCACCGCAAGTGGGAGGAGAAGGTCGAGAAGCTCCAGAAGAAGGCGAACCGCCCCTGGTTCCGCGAGCACAAAAAGTGGGAGAAGCAGGTCGAGAAAGCGCTCGCCGCCTGGGAGACGCCGTTCAAGAAGGACAAAGCGAAGCACGAAAAAGCGGTCGCCAAGATCCTCGAGAAGCACGAGAAGCGCGTCAAGAAGAAGGACAAGCCCGCGTGGAAGGAGTGGAAGGTCGCCGCCGAGAACATGGAGAAGGAGAACGAGCTCCGCGAGAAAGAAGGCCGCGAACCATTGCCCTTGCCCGAGCTCCGCTCCGAAGAGGTCGAGTACCCGGAGCTCCCGGCGCCGTTCAAGACGCCCCCCAAACCCAAGCTGCCGCCTGAGCCGGTCGCGCCCAAGGTCAAAGACCTGCCGGCGGAGCCCGAGCTCGTGAAGCCGAAGCTCGAGGACTCGCATTACGCTCGAAAGACGCGGCGCGCGAAGAGGAAGACCGACCGGAAGGTCCGGCGCCTCGAGAAGAAGCTCAACCGCCTCCTTGCGCGCAACGAGCGCGACCGTGTGCGGGCGATCGCGAAGGCCGACCGCAAGCGCCGCAAGCTCAACCGCAAGAGCCAGGTCGTCCTCGAGCCCACGATCACCCAGAAGATCCTCCGCCTCACGCCCGAGGACCGCGAGCGGCGGGCGCAGAAGAAGCTCCTTCGCAGCCTCGCCAAGGAGAAGGTCAAGGCCGTCGAGGAGAACGAGAAGGCCCGCCTCGAGGTCCTCGAGGTGGAGGCCCAGCGGCGCGAGGCCGAGCTCATGGCGAAAATCATCCGAAGCGAGGCCGAGGTGCGCAAGTCCGGCGGGTCCGCGGCGGCCCGCGTCGAGGGCGGCACCCTCGACGAGGCGTCGCTCGAGGAGCTTCGCGCCGACAACGTCGCCCGCATCGAGAAGGAGCGCGCGAAGTCGCAGGCGCGCGTCCAGGCCGAGCGCGTCAAGGCCGAGAAGGAGCTCCAAGCCGAGCTTGCCGAAGAGCTCATCAAGGAGCGCCTCGGTCCGGAGCCGGCGGCCCCCGGGGCCGCGAAGGCGACGGAACCGGAGCAGGCTCCGAAGAAGCCGCGCCGCAAGTGACCGATCAGGTGACGCATGGCTGATTCCTCCCCTAGTGAAACCAAGCCCAGCCGCGAAGAGCGACGAGAAGCGAAGCGGCGCGAACGCATGGAGGAGCTGCGGGAGATCCGCCGGGAGCGCGCGGAGAAGCGCGAGCGGCGGCGGCTCAAGAAGCTTGCCAAGAAGGGCATCCTTCCCGAGGACGCCGCTCCCGCGGAGGAGGGCGCCGTTGTCGAGCCTTCGAAGGCCGATGAAGAGGACGTGTTCGCCCCGCCGGAGGAGGAAGACCTCGAGGCCGCGCCGGAGGCCCCCGCCGAGGCGGAGGAGGAGACCGTCGAGGCGCCGCCTTCGGACGAGGGCGTCTCGCTCAGCGAGCCGGCGCCCGAATCCATGGAGGCGCCGACCGAACCCGAGCCGGTGAAGGAGACGGCCGCCGAGAAGAGGCGGCGCCTCGCCCAGGAGAAGAAGGAGCGCGAGGAGGAGAAGCGCCTCGAGGCCGAGGCCAAGGCGAAGGAGGCGGAGGAGGACCGGGCGGCGAAGGCGCGCGCGAAGGAGGAGGCCAAGGCGGCCCGCGAGCGCGAGAAAGAGGAGGCCCGCGAGGCGAAGGCGCGCGAGAAGGAGGAGGCCCGGCTTGCCGCGGTCGCTGCGAAGGAGGCGGCAGAGCGGGAAAAGGAAGAGGCGGAGGCCGAGCGCGTCCGCGCGGAGGAAGAGGCCGCGAAGGAGGCCGAGGCGAAGGCCCGCGAAGAGGCGAAGGCCGAGGAGCGTCGCGCGAAGGAGGCCGAGAAGGAGGAGGCCCAGAAGGCGAAGGCCGCCGAAGCCGAAGAGAAGGCGAAGGCCAAGGAAGAGGCGAAGGCCGAGAAGGCCCGCGCCAAGGAAGCGAAGCGGAAAGCCAAGGCCGACGCGAAGGAGGAGACGCGCCGCCTGAAGCAGGCGCGGAAGGAGGAGAAGGCCGAGGCGAAGCGCGCGAAGAAGGAGGCCAAGCGCCGTGCCAAGGAGGAGAAGCGCAAGGCGAAGGAAGGGGCGAAGGCCGAGAAGGCCCGCGCGAAGGAAGAGGCCAAGCGCGAGAAGGCGAAGGCCAAGTCCAAGGACGCCAAGAAGCCCTCCAAGAAGAAGTCGAAGAAATCCTGATCATGACGGCATCGCACCGCCTCGGATGGCTCGTCGCCCTCGCCGTGGTCGCCTCGGGCTGCCAATCGGGCACGAGGCCGACCGAGCCGGACGCCGACGTCGACGGCATCCCCGACGCCGTGGAGCTCGAGGGCTGGAACGTCACGGTTCGGCGGACCGTCGCCGCCTGTTTCTCGGGGGAATTGCAACCCGAGGAGATCCGTGAGGTACGGTCGAACGAGCTCCTCATCGACACGGACGCGGACGGTGTGGGCGACTACGAGGAGTTCCAGCTTCGGTCCGACCCGAACGACAACGACACTGACGACGACGGGCTCACGGACGCCGAGGAGTTCGCGCTGCGCGACAGCACGGACCTGTACGCGGGCGCCTTCCTTCGCTTGAACGACGCCGACTCGGACGACGACTGCCTCTCGGACGGCGAAGAGGTGCGGGGCCTCGTCGTCCCCGGCCTCGGGCTCCGGGTCACGGACCCCAGTTTCTTCAACACCGACGGCGACGCGTGGAGCGACCCGTACGAGATCCACGTTTCGAGGACGGACCCGACCAACGCCGACACAGACGGGGACGGGGCGCCCGACCACGTCGACGTCGATCCGCTTCGCGATGTCCTGTTGCGCGTCGATCTGCAGAAGGTCCTCCTCGAGGAATCGCCCGACGGGAAGGGCCGCGCCGACGTGTTCCTCGACTGGTTCGTCCCGACGAAGCCCCCGACGGTGCGGCCGACGCCGCGGCCAAGGTTCAGCGTGGCCGTGGGACAGGAGACGCCGGTCCCCGCGAACAACACGCCAGGACTCGTCGACCTCGACGACCAGCAGGCGGGCCCGTCCGTGGAGTTGAACATCGCCGCTTACTACTACACGGGGCCCGAGTCGGCGAGCGTCCTCGACATCAACCCGTACTTCCCGGGCCAGCCGCTCACGCTTCGGTTCAACGTCACAAGCGGCCAATGGGCGTTCCGGAAGGCGGACGGGGGCTGGACGTCCGACGCGAAGACCACGATGGTCGACGCGCCGACGACGCGGCTCTGGCTCGCGGTCGCCGCCGAGTCGGCCCCGTAGCTCATTCGACGAAGCCCTGGAAGGGGTTCGCGTAGACGATGAGCAGGATCGTGAGGACGACGAGGACGGCGTACACGGCGGGGTTCCAGCGCAGGATCTTGCGGCCGTCCAACGGCCCCAATGGGATGAGGTTGAAGGTCGCCAGGAACGTGTTGAACACGAGGACGCCGTCCGCGATCACGTTCGGAAGCGCCTCGCTCCCGGTCACGCCGCCCGAGAACGGGAAGGCGATGAGCGCGATGACGAGGTTCGTGAAGGGGCCGGCCGCGCTGATCTTGCCGTTGTCCCGGACGCTTGTGGCCGTGTGCCACGTCGCGCCTGGGGCGCCGAAGAGCATCTTGAACGCGATCGCAAGAAGGAGCGTGAAGGCGAGGCCGCCGAGCGAGGAGCGGAACTCGGACCAGTGGCCGTAGTGCTGGGCGGTGATCTTGTGGGCGACCTCGTGGAGGACGAACCCCGTCACGACGATGCCGGTCGCGACGATGATGAGTTGCCAGAGCTCGAGGTCGGCCGTCTTCTGGGGCTGCCAGAACTGGAGGTAGAACACGATTGAGGTCGTGAGGACGACCGTCGCGAGGAGGAGGTGGAGAAGTTCCACAGGGCTCGTGCCGAACCGGCGGGTCCGGACCGGCTGGGGGTAGCCGGGATAGCTTGGGTTGTAGACGTCGTAGTACGGCGGCTCGGCCATCGTCTATCCCCCGGCAAACCGTTTCACGATGTCGTAGCCCGCCACGAAGAAGCCCGCCATGGCGCCCACGTTCGCGAGCGCCGCCACCATGAGGACGCGGATAACTCGGTTCCCAAAAAAGTCTTTCATCTGCTTGATCTGGGAAAGGTTCTGGAAGTCGGCGACGACGGGCGTGCGTACCCATGCCTCGACGATGCCCGCGAACCAGCCGGCCGCAAGCGCAGGGTGGAGCGTCGTGACGGGCGCGGCGACGAAGGCCGTGAGGACCGACAAGGGATGGCCGCGGGCGAAGATGGCGCCGACGGCGGCGAAGCCTCCCGTGATGAGGATCCAGAAGAGGGCGGCGTCCCGGAGCTTCTCGAAGTTCCCCTCCCGGTACCCTTCGTAGCCGAAGTACACGAACAGTCCGACGATGAAGAGCGGCATCGTCCAGCCGAGGATCTTCGCCAAGGGAAACTTCTTCTTGGGGATGGTCTCGAGCGGCGCGAGGTCCGGCGCGGTCTCCTGGAGCCGCTTCTTGATGCCGGCGACGTGGCCGGCGCCGACGACGGCGACCACCTTCTTCCCGGCCTCCGCGGGCGCCCGGATCTTCGTCGCGAGGAAGACGTCGCGTTCGTCGATGATGACGCTCTTGATGCTGGGGGCGATCCGGCCGAGCTCCGTCATCATCTGCGTGATCGTGTCCTCTTCGAGGAGCTTCTTGAGATCGACCTCTTCCTCCTCTTCGCCGGCGACCATGGACTTCATGAGTTCCCAGCTGAGGCGGAGCTTCTCGAAGAAGCGCATGCGCGCGTAGGCGCGCTTCATCGTCGTGCCGATCTCGCGGTCGGCCAGGAGGAGTTCGTAGTTGCCGAGGCGAGCGGCCTTGATCGCCGCGAGCATCTCGGAGCCGGGCGGTACGCCCATCTCCTCGCCGAGCCGCCGCTGGTAGGAGGCAAGGAGCATCTGCGTGAGGAACATCCAGAGCTTGTCGCCCTTGAGGAGCTTCTGGACCGGCGTGTTCTGCCAACGGTCCGGGTTCTCGAGCGCCTCGAGCCGCGGCGCATCGAGCTCGACGGCGACCACGTCCGGGTTCTCTTGGGCGATGACGCGTTCGACCTCCTCGACGGACTCCTTCGAGATGTGGGCGGTGCCGACGAGGATGAGGTTGGGGCCCACGCGTTCGTTCAAAGTCACCCGGGCAGGACCGGGTCTCATAAAAGCCAAGCGGGAGCCGTTGCGAAACGGCCCAGATGCGCCCCGGGCGCGTTTCGGCCCGCAATCGCACGCGGCAGAAGATACGGGGCGAGAGGTGCGGAACCCCTAGTACGGGCGAGCCGCCAGCCCGGGGACGCCTTGCAGGTCCCGGTCCCTGGTGAGGATCGTCGCTCCGACGCGGATCGAGATTCCGGCGATGAGGAGATCGATAAGGGGCACCGAGGCGCCCTTTGCCGTTAGGGCTTCGTCGGCTTGGGCGGCCAGCCGGGCCGATTCGAGGTCGCCGTCGAGCACGACGAGGCGGTTCATGAACTCGAGGCCGCGGGCGCGGCGGGCCTTGGGCGCGTGGCGGTTCCCCCGAAGGAACTCGACCACGCTGATGAAGGTCGTCGCCAGGAGCTCGCCCGACGACTCGATCTCGGCGAGCACGGCATCGGCTTCGGGGAGGCCCCGCGCCACGTCGATGAGAAACGTCGTATCGGCGACGAGCATCAAGGGCCGCCCAGGCGCTCAATCCGCTTGGCGGACTTCCGCTCGCTCGCGCGGCGCCCCGCGTCGACCTCTTGGCGGATCCGGGCGAGCTGACCCGCCGAAAGGGTGCCCCAGCATCCCACGAACTCTCGGTAGCGGTGGCCCCCCAGACGTCGCACAATCACGTCGGAGAAGGACTCCCCGGGCCGCTTGAGCTGCTCGAGTGCGCGATAGGCGGCCTCGGTAACCGCGATGGTCTTCGGCGCCGACATCCTATATTGAATGGATATATTGCCTATATCTTGTTGTCGATGGGCCGTCACGACGATGGCTTTGCCGAGACGCCCCTATGGCAATTTTGGTCGCCGCGTTTGCCTACGCCCGGATCCGTCGGCTGGCCGTCCGCCTGGGCGGGGCGCCGTTCTCCGGGCGGGCCGGTTCCCGGGGCGGGGTCTCCGCGGGCTCCTCGGGCGGGGCCTCGGGGGCGCCCACGGCCTGGAAGAACTGCTTCGTGACGGCGTTCTCAACGAGGCGAAGGAGCTCCTCCTTGTCGTCCGTGTCGCCGAGGATGCCGAGCGGGACCTGCCCGCCCGCCGACTGGGCGTGGCCGCCCGCGTTCTTCTCGCCAAACGCCTTCTGGAGGAGCTCGCCGAGGTTGAGGCGCGAGTCGGTGCTTCGTCCGGAGAGGTGGATCTGGTCGTCGGCGATGCCGAAGCAGAGCGTCGTCGAGACGCCCTCGAGCTTGAGGAGGAACTCGGCCGCCTGCGGCAGCGAGTCGCGGTCCTGGATGAACCCGCAATTCGAGACGACGTACGTGCCGCGGACGGCGCGGTTGGTGATCGCCCGCCCCATGACGTCGAGCGTGGAGTTGGTCATGGGAGGCGCCTCGATCTGCTGGAGGAAGTCCTCGTCGACGAGCGGCGACAGGTAGGCGACCGCCTTGAGGTCGCTCGGGCTCGTGTGCCGCGTGAGGTTCGCCGTGTCCACGCGGATCCCGTGGAGGAGCGCGCCGGCAAGCTTCGGGTCCGGCACGATCGAGAGCTCCTGGAGGTACCCGAGGAGGATGGTGCTCACGGCGCCGACGTTCTGGCGCACGTCGACGAAATCGCCCGGAATCTTCGCCGTCGTCGAGGTGATGTGGTGGCCCACGACGATCCCCGGCACGAGGCCGCGCGGAAGGACGTTGTTCTGGCCGGCAATCTCGCAGTCCACGATGGCGGTCCGGCCGTGGCGTTTCACGATCTCCGTGACGTCGTCCCCGGGGGTGATCTGCTTCATCTTCACGCCGATGAGGTTCACGAGCGTCCTGTTCTGCTGGTGGCCGATCTTGCCCCCGTAGTAGATGAACGTCTTGATCTTGAACTTCTCCGCGATCTTCTGGAGCGCGAGGCCGCCGGCGATCGAGTCCGGGTCGGGGCTGTTGTGGAGGAAGATCCCGAGGCCCCCCTCGCCGGTGCCCTTGATGACCCGGACCAGGGCGTCGGTCTTCTTGAAGAGCTCGAGTTCGGTAAGCTCCTTGACCACGGCCGAGGCTACAGTGTCCGGGCCCTGCACGATGTAGTTGACACCGAGGTCCTTGAGGTCGCGCGCCGCCGCCGGGCTCGTCGACCGGACGATGAGGCGGGTCTCCGGGAGCTGCCGGCGGATGTGCTGGACGGCCTTCTTGTTCTTGTCGTCGTCCCCGGACAGGATGAGGTACGCCTCGGCGTTCGTGAACGGCTCCTTCCGGAGATCGACCTGAGTCATGTCGGCGAGGGCCACGTTGAACTTCCTCTCCTGGAGGGCCTCGACCCGCGTGGGGTCGGAGTCCACGAGAAGGACGTCTTTGCCGGCCTCCTGGAGAAGGTCGGCGACGCGCGCCCCCACCTTCCCGCAGCCCAGGATCACGTACATGGATGGTCCCAAGGGTCCGTTTCCCTCGGTTCCGAGCCATGAGACCTGGGGCCATTTAAACCGCTCGTATCGTGCCGAAAACGCACAAAATACGGCCAAAAACCGATATTTAAGCGGGGGGCGCGGGCGGCGTCTCGGGTTCCGGTTCGGGCGGCGGGGGAGGTGCCTTCGAGGCGGGTGCGACGATCGTAGCGGCGACGAGGCGCACGTGGAGCTTCGGCTCGTGGCGCCGCCGCTGGCGCTCCACGTGGTCGGTCTGGTCCGTGCTGAGCTTGTCCTCGGCCTGCGTTCGGCGCTGCTTGAGGTGGTAGAGGTCCTGCGTGAGGCGGTCGCGCTCCTTCTCGAGCTTGAGCTGCCGCAGCCCGTCCTCGGCGAAGTAGAGCTTCGACTGGATCTCCCCCAGGCGTTTGCGGATCCGTGCCTCCTCCGAGAACGTCTGCTGCCGAAGTCCCTCGAAGTACTCGTTGACGCGGCCGAGGGACTTCGTGAACTCGGCGGTGCTCTCGGCGACGGCGTCCCGCCCGAAGTCGCGCGCGGCGTCCTCGATTGCCGGCATCACCATGGGCAGGAGGTTCTGGAGGCGTTCGGCCTCCTTGGGGAAGGGAGTTTCCGCGGACCCGTCCGGGCCCGAGATTTCCGCGATGCCGTCGGCGAGCGCCGGCCGGGTGGCCTCCGGGGGAAGCGTCGCCGTCACGAATTTCGTGCGCTTCTTGAGGCTCGAGAACGTCGTGAACTGGAACGTGAAGACGACGGAGCCAAGCGGCAGGTTGGCCGAGGGCGCGGCCGCCAGGCCTCCCCACTGCTTTGCGTCGACGAACATTAGCTTGAGGAGGGGGCTTCCAGGCTCCAGGACCTCGATGCCCGGGGCGCTCTTCGGGGGATCGAACGTGAACCTTCGTTCGCCCCCGAACCGCCGCTTGCGGCCCGGCGGGAACACGACCGTGAGGATGCCGTCCGCTTCGCGGACCTCCGCCCCGATCTCCCGCAGGTACTGGTCCACGAACGCGCGCAGGGAGCCGTCCATCACGCGCCCTCCACCGTGCCGAGGTCGAACTGGTTGAAGACCTCCGCGTCGAACTTCTTGATCGTCTCCGCCTTCTCGACGCTCACCTCGAGCTTCTCCCGAAGCTTCGCGAGGCGGCGCTTCTGTTGCGACCGGTTCTTCGCCTTCGCGAGGACCTCAAAGATCTGCGCCTCGAGTGACTCGCCGCTCTCGACCTCGCTCAGGATGAGGTCCATCTCGCCGATTGCGACCTCGAACAGGCGGATCTTCTCGTACAGGATCTTGAGGACGTAATCCTCCACGGTGTCCTTGAGGGCGAGGTTGATGATCACGACGTCCTCCTTCTGGCCGATGCGGTGGACGCGGCCGATCCGCTGCTCGACCCGCATCGGGTTCCATGGAAGGTCGTAGTTCACGATGACGTGGCAGAACTGGAGGTTGAGACCTTCGCTTCCAGAGTCCGTCGCGATGAGCGCTCCGCCGTCCTTCTTGAACTCGGCGAGGGCCGCCTGGCGACGGCCCGACGTCATCTCGCCGTGGAAGGGGATGGCGTTGATGCCCATCTTCTTGAGGCGAGCAAGCAGCAGCTCCTGCGTCCGGCGGAACTGGGTGTAGAGGATGAAGTGCGTGCCGAGCTTCTTCGCGATCTTCGCGATGAGCTCCGCCTTCGTGCTCTTGCGAAGGCCCTCCGCGAGCTTCACGAGCTCGTCGAGCTCGGGCCCCGCGACGACGTCCCCGCTTCGCTGGATGCGCCGAAGCGTGTCCGCGACGGCGTGGGGCGACGACGTCATCTCCCGCTGCAGCAGGAGGAGCGTGAGGAGGAACCCTTGGGTGTCGTACTGCTTCTTGATGAAGTCGGCGATCGAGTCGTGGAGCTCGTACTCGCGTTCGCTTCCCAGTTGGCTGTACGTCTTCACGTGGCGCGCCGGGAACTCGAGGCCGGTCTCCTTGCGCCGGTTCCGGATGATGACCTCGCGCAGGCGCTCCTGGAGCTCGGACACGTTCTGGAGGCGTCGGCCCTCGGCGTCGGCGAGGAACCGGCGGTCGAAGACGTGGGCCGACCCGAGGAGCCCCGGTCGGACGAGGTGGATGAGGTTGTAGAGCTCGCGCAGGTTGTTCTGGATCGGCGTCGCCGTGAGCGCGAGGAAGTACCGGGCCTCGATCTTGCTCACGAGGTCGTAGCGCAGCGTGGAGCGCGACTTGAGGTAGTGGGCCTCGTCGACGACGAGGAGGTCCCACGTTCGGCCGGTGATCTGCGCCGCGTAGTCCTCGAGCTTCGCCGTGTCGATCGACGCGATGATCCGCGGATGCTGGTCGAAGCCCTTGAACTCGGCGTCTTCGTGGGTGAGGAAGGCCTCGCCGAACTTCTCCCCGAGCTCGCCGCGCCATTGCCCGACGAGGCTCGCGGGCGTGAGGATGAGGACGGATTCGACGAGGCCCCGCGTGATGAGTTCCTTCATGGCGATGCCGGCCTCGATGGTCTTGCCGAGGCCCACCTCATCCGCGAGGATCGCGCGGCCGCCCATCTTCGTGAGGACCCGCAGGGCGGCGTTGGTCTGGTGCGTGTAGAGCTGGATGCGGTCCTTGAACTGGTTGACCGAAACGAGCGCGGACTTGGGTTCGACGGTGTCGAGGAGCTCGGCCTGGACCTTGAGCCGCTGCCGGGCCGTGCGTTCGAACTTTGCGCCCTCCGCGAAAATGGACTCGGTGTCGATGCTCACCGCCAGGGACGGCGGGGCAGGGCCTTCTCCGCCCCAAGCGGGGGCGGGGGTCGTTGCGTGGCTCACGGAGTCACCGAGTCTTCGTAATTTCCTGGACTGGCCAGAAACCAACGAGCATCATTCTGGGGTGCATTAAGATGGTTCCGGTGGCCTCCCACTTCGGCACCAGGCCGCTCCGGGGATTGTTTAATAACCGGCATTTCGCCTCATGCGCCCTGGGAGCGGCCACCGCGTTCGCGGGAGGCCGGATCGGGGAAGTGGCGCAATGGTACGACGTGGTTTGATCGCGTTCTGCGTGCTAACGAATGTCTTGCTTGCGGCGGGCCTGCCTTCGGCGGCCTCCGGACCGGCCGCCTCGCCGGACCGCGGCCCGGCCCTGGACGCGCTTCCCACGACGACCGCGCCGGCCCACCCCAACCGCGAACTCGCGAGGCTCCTCGACGACCGAAACGGGAACCGAATCCGAGACACCCTCGACGACAAGGCCATCTCGGCCCCGGACGCTGTCGTCTTCCTCCACGTCCTCTACGACCGCCGGCCCACGACGGCCGACGCCGAACGCCTCGAGCAGTCCCTCGGGGCCGCGCGCACCTACGTCTTCAGCAACTGGGACTGGATCAAGGTCGAGACGCAGGCGAAGAACGTCGCCCGCATCGCCGCGTCGGACGGCGTCGTCGCCATCGAGGAGTTCGTCCCGCCGGTCAGCCAGAACGTCGAGGCCGCGTGGACCACGCGTGTCCGGGAGACGACGGCCGCGACGGGCGACGGCCTCGACCATAAGCTTGCCGTCCACGAGGACCTCGGGCTCCGCGGCGAGGGCATGGTCGTCGCGATCCTTGACACGGGCGTCGACAACAAGCATCCCATGCTCGACGACCTCGACGACGACCCCACGACCGTCGACCCCAAGCTCGTCGTCAAGGAGGACCCGGCGACCGGCGACCTCATCATCGGCGGCGCCGACGCCTCGAACGGTTTCGTCGTCGTCGGCTGCGTGGACCCGCTCGACGACCACCTCCACGGCACGCACGTCGCGGGTACGGCGGTCGGGACCGCGGGCGACGAGCTCTTCGTGAGCAGCCAACGCGGCGTCGCGCCGAAGGCCCGACTCGTCGACATCGACATCGCCGTCCCCATCGGCCCCGGGCTCGCGGGCGGCATCGTCGACCCCGTGGGAAGCGCCGTCGGCCTCGGCGAGGACATCGCCTTCGACTGGCTCGTCGACTTCAACCAAGGCGAGACGTGCTTCGGCGACCCGGGCGCGTTCGCCGTCGACGTCGCCTCGATGAGCTTTGGCGCCGGCGGCGCCAGCCCCGGCATCACGCAGAACGTCGGCATCAGCGACGTCGTCCGCTCCGGCATCACGTTCACGCTCGCCGCTGGAAACGGCGGGTCGAACGCCCAGACGCTGGGCGGCGGAGCCGACGGAGCGATCATCGTCGCCGCCTCCGACGACCGGAACACGGCCAGCCGCCACGACGACGTCCTTGCAAGCTTCTCGAGCCGGGGGCCCCGGCCGAGCGACGGTGACGCGGACGCGATCGACGAGCTGCGGCCCGACGTCGCGGCGCCCGGCGTCAACATAGCGTCGGCGGCTTTCCATGGTCAAGGCGCCCTGATCGCGACCGCCTCCGGGACCTCCATGGCGACGCCCCACGTCGCGGGCGTCGCGGCGCTCATGCTCCAGGCGGGCGACGCGGCGGGCGTCGACCTTCGGCCCGTCGACCGTACGGGCGACTGGCGCTCGATGGGTGACGCCGAAGCGGTCCCCATCCGCGACGTCCTCGAGCAGACGGCCCAATACCGGACCGAGGTGGCTTCCGGGTCGGCCGCCGTCCAGCAGACCGCGACGGGCCGGTTCGGCCTCCCGTGGAACAACGGCTGGGGCTACGGCCTCGTCGACGCCTACCTGGCCGTCCAGGCCGCCGCAGAGTGGGACGGCGGCGGAGGCGGCGGCGACCCGACCCTCACCCTCTCCTCGCCGACGCCGGGGCAACTCTTCGAGCCCGGCACCGTGCCGGTGGCCGGCGCCGTCTCGGGGCCCCCTTTGGGATCGGGGCCCGAGACCACGCGCACCTACTACTTCCACACGACCCGCACCGACATGCGCCGCGGAGCTCAACGACCGCTGGATGGACACGACGGCTCCCGCGCCCGCCGCCGCGCCGGCCGTCTACGTGAGCCACAGCGGCGGCGACACGCTCGTGCCGAACCCGTTCGTCGTCCGGACCGCACAGCCGACGACGACGGACCTGCTCCTTGGCGACGGCGTCCTTGCGACGCCCAACGTCATGGTCCTCAAGGCGTGCCTCGCCGAGACCACCCAGAGCGCCTTCGTGTCGCGCGTCCTCGCCCGCGTCTACGACGACACGACGCTCCTCGCCCAGTACCTCGTGCGCGACCTTGCCATCCCGGCGAGCGCGCCCCAGTGCGTCGACATCAACCTCCAGATCGGCCGCAACATCGACGAGCAGACGCCCGCGAACACCGCAATCGCCGTCCCCGTCACGGCCGACGGCGACTACCGCGTCGCGGCCGGGTCCCATCTCGAGGCCCGCGTCGACGTCGACACGTTCATCGGCGGCGCGGCCTGGGAGTTCTACTACGACGCGCCCGGCTTCCCGGCGAGCCTCAAGCTCAACCTCAACCCGGGCCCGAGCGGCGGCGACGGCCGCGTGGACGTCTTCCTCGACGACGCCGCGGAGCCCGAGGACTCGATCTCCATCACGCTCGCGGGCAACCCGCCATCGGCCTCCTTCGGCACGGGCATCGGCGTCGTGTCGGAGGGAACGCACGTCGTGCGGGCCGACTGGCTCAGCGCCGCCGGCGACCTGCGGGCGACCGGTTCCGTCTCGTTCGAGGTCGGCGTCCCCACCGGCCTGTCGATTACGGCCCCGGCCGGCGGGTCCGAGGTCACCCCTCCCACCGTCTTCGAGGGAACGTACAAGACCGCGACGGAGACCGGCGCCGGTTCCGGCTCGCAGTCCGCTTCCTCTTCCGCCCGGCCGGACGGCCTTGAGGAGCTACTTCGTGTCCGGGCCACCATGGGAGAGGCGTGGTTCGCCCGGCTCCTCGATGCGCTGCGCGCCCAACCCGGCTTCCTCGGCGCGTTCCCGGCGCAGGACGGCTCCCACGTCATCGACGTCCACTTCGTCGGCGAGGCCGGTACCACCCCGGCGGGCCTCGTGCCGGAGGATTGGCGGCTCAACAACGTCGAGAACGTCCGCTTCGAGAAGGCGATGCGCCGCGTCGAGCTCCTTCCCGGCCTGCCGCCCGGCGTCTCGAGCACGAGCGGCCGCACGGGGCCGCCCCTGCCCGCGTCGGCCGAAGGCATCGGCCCCGGGACCGCCATCACGATGACGAGCGCCGGGGGGACCGTCGGCTGCACGGCGAACTTCGTCTGGAAGAACCGGGCGACGGGCGCCTACTACCTCGGCGCGGCCGGCCACTGCTTCCTGCCGACCACGGCCGACGCGACGCACGGCTCGGGCGTGCTCTTCAACCCAAGCGGCGTCGTCACCCGCGCGTGCGTCAAGCACTGCGACGACGGCCTGTTCCTCGGCTACATGGTCCAGCTCGGGAACGTCGTGTACGCCCGCCAGGCGCCCGGGCATGACCTCCTAGGCTTCGGCGAGGACTTCGGCCTCGTCGAGATTCCGCCTTCCCTCTACCACCTCGTGCGCATCGAGGCCCCCGTCTGGGAAGGCCCCGCGCGCGAGGGGACGAACATCCCGGTGGGTGAGATCACGCTCCACTACGGTAACGGCCTGGCGCTTGGCGAGAAGCAGCCCACGAAGGCCCGCGCCGGCATCAGCAACATCCCGTGGTCGACGGAGACCGGGCCCTTCTATGCGATCCACCCGGGCTCGCCCGGCGACTCCGGGTCCGGCGTCCTCCTGGGCCTGCCCACCGGCGACGAGCGCGTCGTCGTGGGGGACGCGGGCGCCGGGATCCTCACGCACATCGGCATCCCCTTCGGCACGATGGCCGGCACCATCGTCTCCTATGCGAAGACGATGGCGCTTCGCGACGCGGGCCTCGACGTCCGCATGGTGGTCGCGGGCGAGACGATGCCCGACATCGTCAATCCCTTCGCGTCGACGATCACCTCCCCCGCCGACGGCTCCACGGTCGCGCCGGAGGCGACGGCCGTCACCGTCACGGGCACCGCGAACTTCCCGCCGGGCGCGGGGACGGGCTCGGCGGGCGACCTCCGCTACTGGATGCACAACACGCGCGTCACGGGCTGCACGGTCACCGTGAAGTGGATGGACACGACCAAGTCCGCCGCGCGCGAGGCCGGGTCCGGCTGCGGGCAGGCCCTCGCGGCGGCCGGCTACGCCGTGGAGGTCGACAGCTCGAGCTCCGCGATCGACTTCGTGTTCCCGGCGAACCCCAAGCCGGCCACGGACATCTTCCTCGATGCGTCGAGAAGCGTCGTCGCCGAGTTCCACATGAACGGGTTCGTCGGGGAGCCCGTCGTCGTCGGGGACTTCGAGGCCCGCCTCGCCTACGGGAGCACGCTCGTCGCGAGCGCCCGCGCGGTGGGGCTGCCCATCGTGGACGGGGCCGCGCGCCTAACGCTCGCCCAGTACGAGACCTCCATCCCCGCCGGCGCGAACCTCTACCTCGAGTTCATCGTGCACCAGGCCTCGCCGACCGGAGCGTTCCTCGAGTTCGGCGGGACGCGCGCCTCGAACCTGCTCCTTCCGCTCGCGAACCCCCCGACCCGCCTCGTCGACGTCTCGGTGGACGACCCGACCTTCACGGAGGGCCTTCTCGTGGTCGACGGCCTCCAGGCGTGGACGGCCCTTTGGGACCTCGAAGGCGTCGGCTCGGGCCCCCACACGATCTACTCTCGCGCCGTCGACGGGGCGAGCGTCTCCGACACGTCCTCCGTGACCGTCGACCTCGTGCGGGAGCATCCGCCGGTCGCGGCGTTCGACGTCGAGACGTTCGACCTCACGGCGACCTTCACGGACCTCTCGACGCCCGGCGACGCGGCGCTCGTGTCGTGGGCGTGGAGCTTCGGCGACGGGACGGAGAGCGCGGAACAGAGCCCTGTCCATGTGTACGCGGACGCCGGCACCTACACCGTGTCGCTCGTCGTGACGGATTCCGCCGGCCTCACGAGCCAGGCGACCGCGGACGTGACGGTGAGCCATCCGCCGTGGAGCGTCCGTGTCCGCGTGACGGACGCCGAGGGCGCCGTGGTCCTTGACTGGATCGAGGCCGCCCGACCGTCCTCCGGTTCCCAAGGCACGTGGTCGTTCGCATGGGACGGCGCGGGCGCCGTCGAAGGCCCCCACACGCTCGACGCGGTACTCCTTGAGGCAGGGAATGCCGTCGAGTCGGCAAGCGTCGCGTTCGTGGTCGTCGACCCGAACACCGCGCCGACGGCCATCATCACGGCCCCGCACCGCTCCAACCGCGGGACCGAGGTGGGCTTCAACGGCACCGACAGCTTCGACCCGGACGGCACCATCGTCAAGTACGAATGGGCCTTCGGCGACGGCGCGAGCGCCGCCGGCCCGTCGGTCCTCCATCCGTTCTCGACGGTCGGCGTCTACGAGGTGACCCTCACCGTGACCGACGACGACGGCGACACGGACCAGGCCACGCACCTCATCGAGATCGTGAACGCGGCCCCGACGGCCGTGATCGAGGGGCCCACGACCGCCAAGAAGAACTCGGACGTGACCTTCGACGGTTCGAAGAGCGGCGACCCCGACGGGTCCATCGTCGCCTACGCCTGGGACCTCGGCGACGGCGCGACCTCGGACGCTCCGTCCGTGACCCACCGCTACAAGAAGGACGGATCCTACACGGTGACGCTCACGGTCACGGACTCGGACGGGGCGACGCACGCCTCGACGCACGCCATCGAGGTCACGAAGGGCAAGGCCGCCTGAGGCGCAACGCCTTAAGACCCGCCGCCGCCTTGCGAGCCCCGTGGGGTCCTCTGACGTCGTCGTGCGCGTCCTCGATGGCGAGGACACGATTGGCGGGAGCAAGATCCTCGTCGGCTGGGGCGGGGAAGGCGTCTTCCTCGACTTCGGCATCAACTACGGAAAGTTCGGTAGGTACTTCGAGGAGTACCTCAAGCCACGCGTCTCGTACGGCCTTGCCGACCTTTGGAAACTGGATCTCATCCCGCGCGCCACGAACCTGTACCGGCCCGACGTCGTCCCGCCGGGGCTCATGAACGGCTCAGACCTTCCGGTTACGAAAGTCTCGTCCGTGTACGTCTCGCACGCGCACCTCGACCATGCCGGCCTCATCGGCCTCATGAACCGGGAGATCCCGATGGTCGCCTCGCGCATGAGCGCGGCGATCCTCAAGGCGATGCAGGACTACTCCCCCTCGAACATCTTCCAGCAGAGCGTCTATTCGAGCCCGATGAAGGAGGACGTGGTCGCCAACCAGACGGTCTTCCGCTCGGACGATAAGAAACCGTTCGCGGGCCGCGACCTGTTCCTCACCGACGGGAACGGTTCGGACGGGTTCAACCGTTTCTGGGCGGAGGCGCCGTCGCGTCCGCATCTTTCGAAGTCCAAGTCGCCGCCGCGCGAGCTGCACGCGGGCGCCGTACGGATGCTCCAGCCGTCGGACGGGGGCCCGCACGCCCGTTTCAACGTCGTGGACCACAGCGTCCTTGGCGCGGTCGGGTACACGATCGAGACGCCCCAAGGGCCCCTGGTGTACTCGGGTGACATCCGCGCCACAGGGATCCACGCCGCGGAGAGCCGGGCCTTCCTCAACTCGCTTGCGCGCCGAAGGCCGTGGATCCTCCTCATGGAGGGAACGCAGGTCCGGGCCGTCCCGAAGGAAGGCGACGGTTTCGCCTCGCCGACGACGGAAGCGGACGTGGCGGCGAACTCGCTCGCGGTCACGGAACGGTACGCCGGGAAGCTCGTCATCGCCGACTTCGGGCCCCGAAACATCGAGCGGCTCCTTGCCTTCCTCGACATCGCCAGGAAGACGAAGCGGCGCCTCGTGATCGTGCCCAAGGACGCGTACCTTCTTCACGCGATGAACACGGCCGACCCGACGGTCCCGGTGCCGTCGGACGAGATGCTCGTTCTCGACCCGCCGGCGAGCACGGAGCCCTCGGGTTGGGAGAAGTTCGTCCTCCACGAATACGAGAAGCACGTCATCCACATCGAAGAGGTCCGACGCCGCCAGGCCGAGATCATCCTCTGCTTCAGCTTCTGGGACATCAAGCACCTGCTCGACATCGTACCCGACGGCGGCTGCTACATCTACTCGTCGAGCGAGGCGCACAGCGAGGAGGCCGAGATCGACATGGAGCGCCTCTACAACTGGATCACCTTCTTCGGGCTCGACGTCGTCGGGTTCCATATGGAGCCCTTCGAGGGCGGCAAGCGGCGCAAGATGCGCATGGTCGGCGAGAAGGGGTTCCACGCGAGCGGGCACATGTCGGGCCCCGAGATCCTGGAGTGGGTGGAACGCATCGCGCCCGAGCATCTCATCCCGATCCACACCGAGGCGAACGCGACGTTCCGCCAACGGTTCGAAGGCACCGGAATCAAGATCCTCTCGAGGAGCTTCGGATGATCAAGGGCGTGCTCTTCGACCTCGACAACACGCTCGTCGACTTCATGCGGATGAAGCGGCTTGCGAGCGAGGAGGCGGCGCGCGCGATGATGGGGGCCGGCGCCGACTTCGGCGTCGACGCCTCGACGGCTGGGAAGCGGCTCTTCGAGCACTACCTCGACCACGGCATCGAGAGCGACGACGCGTTCCTCTCGTTCCTCGGAAAGTACAACCAGTCGCGGCTCTCGGCGGGCATCGCGAAGCAAGAGGCGATCCTCGCGGCCGGCATCCAGTCGTACCTTCGCGCGAAGGACGTCCTCCTCACCCCGTACCCGGGCGTCCGCCGGACGCTCGTCGAGCTCACCCGTCGCGGCCTCAAGCTGGGCGTCGTCACGGACGCCCCGCGCCTCAAGGGTTGGCAGCGCCTCCAGGCGCTAGGCATCGCGGAGTTCTTCGACGTGGTCATCACGTTCCACGACTCGAACGTGAAGAAGCCCGATGGCCGGCCGTTCCTCATGGCCGTCGAAGGGCTCGGCCTGCGTCCCTTTGAGGTCGTCATGGTGGGGGACTGGGTGGAGAAGGACGTCCAGGGGGCCCGCGACGCGGGCCTCAAGACGGCGTGGGCGCAGTACGGGGGCCGCGCCTCCGGCGGCGACCACGGGGCCGACGCGACGCTCCAATCCATCGCCGAGCTCGGCGGCGTCCTGGAGCAGTGGAAAAGCGCATGATCGAGAACCCCTTCGTGCCGGCGAACCAGATCAAGAGCCAAGCCCCGAGCGTGGCGGTGGTGGGGACGACGACGGTGCAGCTCCAGAAGTCGGGGACGTACGCCCGGGGCCGCTTCGTCGTGCGCAGCTCCGAGATCGCGAGCAGCAAGATGGGCCCGTACCTGAAGCTCACCCTCACCGACCGGTTCGGCGAGACGAACGCGACGTGCTGGAAGGGCGCGAGCCTCCAGGCCCAGCTCGTCACGGGCACGGTCGTCGAGATCGCGAGGCTCCAGGTGGACGATTGGGGCCCGAAGTTCGAGGTCGCGGACCTTCGCGTCCTCGGGCCCAACGAGTTCAGGCCGGAAGAGTTCGTGAAGAGCCTTTCCGCGGAGCAGGTCCATGCGTACTGGGAGGAGTTCCACGGGTTCCTTGACTCCATCCGCAACCCGCACCTCCAGGCCCTTCGCAAGAAGATCTGGGGCGACGCCGCGGTCGCCGAGAAGTACAAGTGGCACACGTCGGCCGTCGGGCAGCACCACAACTACCGTGGCGGGAACCTGCAGCACGTGTGCGGCATCATGCGCGTCGTCGAGGCCGTGTGCGCGGGGTACGCCGAGCTCGACCGCGACCTCGTCATCTTCGGCGCCGCCATCCACGACCTTGGGAAGCTGCGCGAGTACGAGGTCGCGACGACGATCTCCGTGACGGACGAGGGGCGGCTCAAGGGGCACCTCGTCATCGGCGCAGAATGGGTGTCGCGTCTTGCCGCCGACCTCCGGGTCGAGGGCCACGCCTTCCCGGCCCGGCTCGAGGAGGACCTCGTTCACATGGTCCTGAGCCACCACGGCAAGGGCGAGTGGGGTTCGCCGAAGCCGCCCGCGACGCCCGAGGCCATGCTCCTTCATCTTGCCGACATGGCGGACTCCCAGACCAAGAAGTTCCTCCAGGAAGTGGAGAACAACGCGGGGAACGCCGAGGGATGGGTCCGCAAGTTCGACCCCGACATCCGCGAGACGCGCTGGATCCGCACGCGGCGGGATGAGCCGGCGTGATCTCCGACGAGGAGTACGAGCGGATCCTGCGCGAGGGCGTGCGCCTGTGGAACGAGCACAAGTTCTTCGAGTGCCACGACAAGCTCGAAGAGGCCTGGAAGGCGGTGAAGCACGAGAAGAAGAAGGAGCCCGCCTCCGACCCCCGCCGCGACTTCCTCCACGGCCTCATCCTCCTCGCGGTCGCGTACCACCATTGGAGGAACGGCAACCGCGTCGGGGCCCTGCGCAAGCGCGACGAGGCGCTTGCGAAACTGCGACGCTATCCGACGAGTTTCGCTGGGATTCGGCTGGGGCCGTGGCGCGACGCGGCGACGAAGGATTTCGAACGCCTCGACCGTGACCCGAACGCGCCGTTCCGTGCGGATGCGGTGCCGTTACTTCCAGGCTAAGGCCGTCGCCGCCACAAGACCATGGCGCCCAGGACCGCCAACGCGAGCACCATTGGCGGGGCGGGGGCTTCGCGGAACGATCCCTCGCCGACCTGGACGACGAACACCACCACCGTTTCGTCCGTCTGGGTCTCGAACTCCGACGAGCCCTCGAACACCGTCACGAACTTGGCCTGGAACGAATACGTTCCCGCCGCGCTCGGCGTCGTGGCTTCGATGCGGGAGGTCAACTTGAACAGGGCGCTCGTGCCGCGAGCGGCCTTGGACTCGAGGCGGGTCTCGGCCGGCGGAATGATCGAGTCCAGCCTGTTCCGGCCGAGGGGGATGACCTCGGTGCGGACCCGTGAGTTCCCGTTGCCTAGGTTCATCATGTCGAAGGGGAACACGACTTTGTCGTTCTCGCCGGCTTTCTGGAAGTACGTGGCGGGAGTGATGCTGGTCAAGGCGATGTAGTCGGCAAAGAACGAGACGTTCGCCGAATAGGGGCCGTAGACCTTCCTCCCTTGAGGCAGGTCGGGCTTCTCGACGTGCACGAGGACCTGTACGCGTTGCACCTCGAAGGCGGGCGCGTCGCGGCTCAACGTAGCCGTGAAGTGGGTCGTGGCTTCCTTTACGAAGTCGGGGCTCGACGTGCATTCGGACGGCGAAAAGGTCAGCGTTCGCGTCGCGGGTTCCACGCCGGGCTGGACGACGACGCTCGACGCGTTCGTGACGACCTCGAACCGGACGACCGTTGTAGCCTGGTAGGAGTAGTCGGCTTGAGTGCAGCCCACGCGGGCCTTGAGCGTGAACTCGACGAACTCCGTCTCGGGCCGCAACGGCGTCTCCCGAGAAGCGCCTTCGAAGTCGACACGCGGAGGGCTCGCCTGCGCCAAAGCACTGGGCGCCAAGAGCACCAGCCCTGCCAACGCCAACCACACGTGCCGCATCGGAACCCACGAACTGCGCCCCCGACGTATTAACCCATTCGCGAACCCGTTGAAGCGTCGGCCTAAACGGACTCCAGGAGGTCCACGATGGCCTTCTTCGCGGGCTTCCCGCCGTAGAGGATGTGGTGCATCTCGCGCGTGAGGGGGAGCGTGATCTTCTCCCGCGTCGCGTACTCGTGGACGAAGCGCGTCGCGTTCACGCCCTCGGCGACCTTGCCGTTGAGGCGCTTCTGGATCTCTTCCATGGTCTCGCCTTTGGCGAGATGCTCCCCGACGAAGTGGTTCCTTGAAAGGGGCGACGAGCAGGTCGCGACGAGGTCCCCGAGGCCGGCGAGGCCGAAGAACGTGGAGCGCTTCGCGCCGAGGCGGGTCCCGAACGTGAACATCTCCTGGAGGCCGAGCGTGATGAGGCTCGACTTCGAGTTGTTGCCGAAGCCGAACCCGTCGCTGATGCCGGCGGCGAGGGCCGTGATGTTCTTGAGGACGCCGCCGAGCTCGACGCCGATGAGGTCGGTCCACGCGTAGACCTTGAAGAACGGCGTCGAGAACGTGCGCGTGAGCCGCGGCAGGCATGGCTTGTCCTCGCTCGCGACGATCGTGCCCGCGGGCATGCCGCGCGCGAGCTCCTCGGCGAGGTTGGGGCCGGAGAGCGTCGCCACGGAGGTCCCGTCCGGGACCTCGTCCTGGATGACCTGGCTCATGCGCTTGTACGTCTCGTGCTCGATGCCCTTGGCCACGTTGAGGACGACGGCCTCGGGCTCGAGGAACGGGGCGGCGAGGCGCATCGTCTCGCGCATCGCGAACGACGGCACGGCGGCGACGACGATCGTGGCGTCCGCGAGGGCGCTCTTGAGCTCGGTCGACACCCAGAGGTTCAAGGGGAGCTTGTGGCCCGGGAGGTACTTCGTGTTGACGCGCGTCTTGTCCATGGTCTGCGCGAGCTCGGGGTTGCGGACCCACTGGTACACGGTGTGGCCGCGCTCCGCGAGCATCTTCGCGAGCACGGTCCCGAACCCGCCGGACCCGATGATGGCGATCCGTTCCTCTTCGACCAAGTCCGCCTGACCCGTGCGGAAAACGGGACCCCGCATAAGAAGGAGCCGAGCGGTGGCGAATCGTCGCACCACGTCACCACTAACCTCATATGGGGGGAATTCGTGGTTTAGCGTGCGGCCCCGTCAAGGGGTCGGGTTGGGTGGTGTCGATTTCGCGAGCAGTAGCGTACGCGTCAATCGTGGTCATCGTCGTCTCCGGAATCCCCGTCGTGCCGGGTTGGGATTGGAACCCGCGAGCCTCCGCCGAGTCGCCGCCCCCCCCCCGATTATGGGGCCGAGTTGGCGGGCCCGTTGGAGGCCGACCCGGAAGGGGTCGCCGCGGTCCGGGGCCTGATCCGGAACCTGGGAGCCGACGGCTCGGAACCCACGTGGGCCGTCCTGTACGCCGAGATCGACGGAACCCGCAGCCGCGTCGCCAGCACCTTTGTGCCGCCCGTCGCGGGCGGGGACGAGTTCCCCGTAAACTTCTCCTTCAGCCCCTGGCCGGGCCTCGTGAACCTCACCCTCGTCGCCGACGACGCGTCCACGGTCGCCGAGAGCGACGAGACCAACAACCAGGCCTCGTCCACGCTGCAAGTGGGTCCCGTCGACGCCGAGGAGGAGGTGGTCCTGGGCGCGGCCTCGCCGGGCACCACGCTCCGCCGATCCGGCGCGTCGGTCGTGGTCCGGCACGCCGTGGACTCGCCCCGACCCGTCGTCGTCCCCGCCGCGGCCCTGGAAGAAATGGTTACGGACCCGGCCCTGGTCGCGGGAACCTTCCAAGAAACCGTCGTCGGCGGAGAACGACGTCTCGAGGTCCACCCCAACTTTGACCAAGACGTGGAGACCCGCTTCGTCCCGTTTGACCTGAAAAAGTGGCCCGACGGCCTCTATGGCCGCGGCTCGCAAAAGAGCGTCCGGCTCTTGGATCGGCCCATGCACGTCCAACTCGTCGAACTCGGCCAAGGCAGCCCGGAAAGCCGCGGGGGGCTCCTGCTGCGTTTGGAGGACGGGAACCCGCAGGGACAACCGGTCCGGTTGAACAAGACGTGGTTGGCGTCGCATGGTTTCCTGGGGCTTCGCGCCGAACACGAGGACGGCACACCCATCCCCGTCGAGGAAACCCCATACGCCTTCCTCCTTCACCCCTCGCATTTCAGTGACCTTTACTTGCTTCGTTGGTCGTCGTTGTGGGAACTCCTCCACGACCAACCGGAAAGCCGCGTCTCGTTCACACCCGAGGCCACCATCCGCGTCGAGACGACGGGAAGCGACGCCATGGACGAAACCCTCATCACGGATCTGATTCCCGACGCCCAGTTCGAAATCTCGGCCGACATCCTCACCGACTACTCGGGGGACCGGATCGTGTACCCATTGGTTCTGGGAAACCGGCACGAACGCACCCACCCCAACCCGGAGGATTCGGGAGGCATCCGCCGGGCCTTCGGCTTCAAGGTCACGCCGGGCCAAGGCTGGGGCCCCCCGCGCCTGAGCGGTTTCGTCTGGGGCAACGACACCAACTGGCCCGTCGACCTTTTCGACGTCGTCATGCCCAGTCGACCGGTCAGCCTGAGGATCAACGTGGGCCCGGCCTCAACGCTGCTCCAGGCCGTCGAAGCCGACCCCTGGGCCCCGACGATCCTGGCGTCGGAGACCGTGGCCAACAACGACCTCCCGTTGGCTTTCGTCGACTCCCTGCTCGTGGCGACGGAAAGCGAATCCGGCGCCGGATGGGGCGGAACCTATGTCGGCATCTCGACCTTGAAACTCGTGTCGACCGTCGGCTCGACCGTCAACGCTGGTTTCGCCGACCCCGCCAACTGGCTCCTGGGAGGCATCGCCCAATGCTGCCCCGCCGGCGGCCTCGCGCTCTACGATTCCTCCTCGACTTGGAACGGGGACTTCGTCGCCCAGGCCGCCTACAATTCGACGCTCTCGGCCCCACGGTTCGTCATGAACTTCGACTACGACACGAGCTACACGCCGGAAGGCTTCGCGTTCACCTTCTACAAGGAAATGGGCTACACGGCGGCTGCCGGCCACAAGTTCGCTTTGGAAGACGCCGACGCGTCGACGGCCGCGGGCCACCGAGGCTACGCGTTGATCTTCGAGACCCTCGACGCTGATACGCGAGGCGACTCGTACTACCAACTACGCTTGACCAAGGACACCGCCACGAACGTGCTCGCCCAGGCCCACGTCAACCCCGTCTGGAACACGGTCTCCCAAGCGCCCCACCGGGTCCGGGTCGAGGTCACCGAGAACCGGGTCGCGGTCTATTGGGACGGGGTGCTGGCGCTCGTGCACCGAGGCGCCGTGGACCGAACCTATTCGGGGTTCGGGTTCACGGGCGAGACGGGGTCGAAGTGTTGTGGCGCGCGCATCACCGGAATGAGCCTGTCCATCCCGACCCCGCCCCCGACGCTTCCCGCGTTCGCACCCTATCCGCCGTCCCGAGGCGCACCCGCCGCGGACGCGGTTGGGCAACCCTTGGCGCCAACGCGACTCTCATGGGTCGGCGGCGACCCGAACGGCGACAACATCGAGTACCTCGCCAAACTCGGGTTGGAGGGCGGGACGCTGGCGACCGTCTGCGCGGGCCTCACGACGGCCGCGAGCCAGCCCGTCTGCAACGTCACCGGCCTCGCGCAGGACACGCGGTACTGTTGGACGGTTCAGTTGGCCGCCGACACCGGCGTGTCGCCCACGCCGATCTGTTTCCGGACCGACCGGCCCCCCAATGCGACCCACACGCCGGGTCCCGTGAACGGGACCACGACGGCGCCCGCGGGCGGCTGGTTCTCGTGGACGAGCGGCGGCGACCCCGACGGGCAACCCCTGACGTTCACGGTGCTCGCGGGTACCAGCAACCCTCCCCTGGCGGCCAGCTGCATCGGGTCGCAATGGTCCCAGTGGGTGAATGGCACCCTAGTTCCGCCAAA
>JACPAO010000088.1 GCA_016180755.1 Methanobacteriota archaeon | reverse complement strand
GATCTGTTCGGGGCGCAGGTATTGCGGGTCCGCGTAGTTCGTCGCGGTGCCGGCCTCGCCGACCGTGTCGTCGATGCACGCGATCTGGGAGTACCAGTCCTCGCCCCGGCCCAGCAGGAGGGACGCCAAGGCGGAGGCGGTGAGTTGGAGGTTTCCCGTCTCGACGTCGCCGACCTCGCCGGTCGTCTCGACAGCCACGTCGACGATGTAGATGAAGGAGGCGGAGAAGATGGTGAGGCCGATGAGAAGCCCGATGACGGCGGACGTACCTTCGTCCTGGGGCTCACGTCGGCGCACTACCACACACCCTTGCCCGCGTCGAGTGACGGCCGGGTTTAAAGGGCTTGGGTCATCGCTCTTAACGCGGGACGGGACTGGATTCCCGGAGGGGGGCCATCCGGAGGCCCTCCCAGGCCTTCGACCAGGCGGCGTACTTGGCCTCGTTCGTGATGTGGGCGGCCGGATGCGGGGCGAGGGCCCACGGGAGCTTCGCGAGGCGCGGATCGTGCGCCCGGAGGATCCGCCAGGTCCGCAAAGCCCACTCGCCAAGGACGAGCACGCCGGGCGGATCGGCCGCAAGGACCTCGGCCGGGGCGTGGGCGGCGACGAACGCCTCGACCTTCCGTTGCTCGCTGCGGGGCAAGGCCGGAAGAGGGACATTGACGAGGTTGGGGCCCTTGAGGATGCCCAGCGGGCACGTCATGGCAAGAAGGACCTCAGCGTAGAGGCCTTCGATCCCGCCGAACCGGCCCTTCGACCATTCGACAATTTTCAGGGCGGAGACCTCCGTGCGTTCCCGGCGGAGCCATGCCGGCTTCCGGGCAACGAGGTCATCGAAGGCGGGGAGGAAGGCCCGGGCCATGGCTGCGTCGCAGAACGGGATGCCCGTCTGCACGGCCCCGAACGGCCCCGGGTTCATCGAGAGGGCGACGACCCTCGGCCGGCCGTCCGCGTAGAACTTTCGGACGAAGGCCTCGTACGCGTCCCAGCCGTAGGCGTGCACGTTCACGACGCGGTGGCCGCCCGGGAGGTGCAGGCTTCGTCGGAGGCGTTCGGCCGCCGTCGCCTGGGCGCGGGCCGCCTGGAGGTACGCTTCGACGTCCACGGGAAAACGGGCCCCCGTCGTCACGCCGTCGCGGCCACCGCCGCCGGGTTCGCCGGGGCGGGGCGCGCGTCGATGTGGTGCTCTTCGTGGATCGTCTCGCGCCTGCGTTCCTCGTCGCGCTTGCGGCTAAGGTACCGCACGCCGACGACGACCACGAACAAGTACGTGACGCCAAACGCAAGGTACAGCAGCGCCTTGAATTCTGTCAGCCACGCCAACGCTCCTATCGCCGTAAGGCCGGCGATCGTCACGGGCAGGTGGCAGGGGCAGAACACGATGGCGCCCACGAAGAGTGCCACGCCTTTGAGGCGCGACCCTTCGGGTGACGATGTTTCGCACGCTGTGCAGGCCTGGGTCACTGCTTTCGGATGGGATTTCCTTGGCTTATTACGGTTGCGTTACGAGGGTCAAAAGCGCCGCAACCGTTTAAGGCGGCCCCGGCTTGGGGCCGACCCGTGGCGGCAAGGAAGGAGGGCATGACGTACGCGGGCGCGGGCGTCGACACGGCCCGCCAGAAGGCCGCCATCAGGGCCCTCGCGGGGGCCGTGAAGTTCCAGCGGAAAGGCATCGGCGCCCCGCTCACCGGCCTTTCCCACTTTGCGGGGCTCATCGACTTCGGGGACCGCGCCCTCGCCATCTGCACGGACGGGGTCGGCACGAAGCTCGAGGTCGCCAAGGCCCTCCGCAAGTGGGACACGGTGGGCATCGACTGCATCGCCATGAACGTGAACGACTGCATCTGCGTTGGCGCCGAGCCCATCGCCTTCGTCGACTACATCGCGACGAGCGACCCCGACCCGGAGGTGACCGAGCAGATCGGCGTCGGCCTCAACGAAGGCGCGAAGCAGGCGAACGTGACGCTCGCGGGGGGCGAGACGGCCGTCCTTCCCGAGCTCGTAAACGGCTGGGACCTCGCAGGTAGCTGCGTGGGCTTCGTCTCGAAGTCGCGCATCCTCGGCGGTTCCCAGGTCCGGCCCGGGGACGTCATCATCGGCCTGGCCTCGACCGGCCTCCACTCGAACGGCTACACGCTTGCCCGGAAGATCGTGCAGGCCAAGGGCCTCGACCTCGCCTCGCCGTTTCCCGGCGGCGCGTACGGGCCCCGGAGCGTGGGCAGCGTGCTCCTCGAGCCGACGCGGATCTACGTGAAGCCCATCCTCGAGCTCCGCGACACCCTCGAGGTGCATGGGCTTGCGAACATCACCGGCGGGGGCCTCAAGAACGTCCCTCGCGTGAACCCGAACGTCCAGTACGTGCTCACCGACCCGATGCCCGTTCCGCCCGTCTTCGCGGCCCTCCAGAAATGGGGCGCGGTCTCCGACGAGGAGATGCACCAGACGTTCAACATGGGCATGGGGTTCGCCGTCATCGTGCCCCCTTCGCGCGCGAAGGAGGCCCTCCGGATCCTCAAGGCCGAGCGGCCGAAGGTCGTGGGCGAGGTCCGCAAGGGCCGGAACCTTGTGCACGAGCCGCTCGGGCTCGAATACGCTTCCAAGACCGGCTAGCGCGACCTGCGGCGGATCCAAACGACCGCGCCGAGCGCGAGGGCCGCGACGAGGAGGTTCGGGCCGGGCACGCCGCCGGTCTCCGCCTTCGCTTTCGCCTCGGGCTTGTTGCGGGGGTCGAGCGGGTAGGGGTCGCGGCCGTCGGGCACGCCGTCGCCGTCCGTGTCGCGGTCGCCGCCCACGGCGCTTGCCGCCTTGCTCGCCCGAAGGTCCGCAACGAGCGGGTTGCGGGGCTCCTTGTCCTGGAAGTCGCGCACCCCGTCGGCGTCCGTGTCCTTTCCGAGCTCCATGCCGGGCCATTCGAGCGCCATCTTGACGGCGCGGTAGGCGTCGGTCATCCCGTAGCCGTACGTGTAGTTGTACTTCGCAGAGAGCAAGGGGAAGCTCGGCGTCTGCTGCGGGTGGGGTTGCGCCGTCTGGTGCAGGATCTCCTTGATGTCGGCCGCCGTGAGTTCGGGCCGCGCGGACAGCATCAAGGCGACGACGCCGGCGGTCATCGGCGTCGCGGCAGAGGTCCCGCCGAAGCTCGTCTTGCAGGGGAACGCGGTCTGTCCGGGGTCGCCCGGGCCGAAGCACACGTACTCGTATTCGCGGCCGTCGAGCTTGCTCGCGCCGGTGCCGACGATGCCCTGGCCGGGCGAGGAGACGTCGGGCTTGAGCTCCTCGTAGGGGTCGCTGTCGCCGTCGTCGGGGCGGGGGCCGCGCGTGGAGGAGGGCGTGATCGTGTCGTCGTCGCGGGTGACGGTGCGGCCGTTGAGGAGGTTGCCGATCCCGAGGGCCAGGTCCGCGGCGGCGGGCGCGCCCCAGTCGCGGTAGGTGGTCGCGCCGGAGTTGCCCATCGAGCCGAGGACGACGATGCCGGCGCGGACGGCGTTGTTCGCCGCCTTCGAGATGGCGTCGTCGCCCTTCGTGCCGTCGTTGGGGCTCCAGGACATGGTGATGATGTCGATGCCGTCGTTCGAGGGGTCTTGGTCGCCCCAGGTGTTGTTGCGGTTCTTGATGGCCCACTCGTAGGCCTGGACGATGTTCTGTTCGAGGGTCTCGCCGTTCACGGCGTCGTTGAACATGACGTCGACCATCCAGGCGCACGGCGCGACCCCGACGAGCGCGTCCTCCGGCCACGTGGGCAGGTTCTCCTTCTTGAAGAAGGGCTTCCCGCCGTGGCTCGTCGCGAGGCCCGCGACGGGCGTCCCGTGGCTGCCCTGGAACGGCTGCGGATTGTTGCCGAAGAGGATCTGCTGGACGGGCGCCTCGGCGGTCGAGTCGAAGCCGGAGATGACCTTGCCGTTGAGGTGGGGGTGGCGGTCGTCGACGCCTTCGTCGAAGACGGCGATCGTGACGCCGCAACCGTAAGCGCCGAGGTCCCAGGCGGTCTCGGGCGAGTATTCCTTCGATGGGCGGGCCTTGATGGAGCGGGCGCCGATGTTGAGCGCCGCGACGTTGGGCGCGACGAGGATCAGAAGGACGGCCAAGGCCAGGCTCACGCGTAGGATTCGCACCGATGCCACCTACGGCCGCATCCCGCGCCGCCCCCTTTATGCGTTGCCGTCGTGGGCTTGCTAGATGATCCTTTTCCCGAGGGCGCTCGCGATGAGCCCGACGGCGAGTTCCCCCGTCTTGTTCTTTTCGTCAAGAAGCGGGTTCACCTCGACCATCTCCATGGACTGAAGCTGCCCCGAGTCCGACACCATCTCCATGAGGAGGTGGGCCTCGCGGTAGGTTAGCCCGCCCGGGGACGGCGTTCCCGTTCCGAGCGCGTAGGCGGGGTCCATCACGTCGACGTCGAAGCTCAGGTGGATCTTCTTTCCGCCGCGGCCCGCGATGGCGATCGCCTCGTCCGCGATCTTTTGGATCCCGCGCTCGTCGATGTCGCGCATCGTGTAGTACTTCACGCCGCTCTTGGCGATGAGCTTCTTCTCCTCCGCGTCGAGGTCCCGGATGCCAAGGAGCACGACGTTCTTCGGGTTGGCCTTGGGCTTGGGCCCGCCCAGCGTCACGAGGCGCTCGTCGCCGAGCCCACAGATCGCAGCAAGCGGCATGCCGTGGATGTTGCCGCTCGGGCTCGTCTCGGCCGTGTTGAAGTCCCCATGCGCGTCGACCCAGATGAGGCCCTCGTTTCGCCCGAGCGCCGCGAGCCCCGACATGGTCCCCAAGGCGATGCTGTGGTCCCCACCCAAGACGAGCGGGAACTCGTTGTTCGAGACGGTCTTCGTGACGACCTGGGCGAGGCGTTTGCAGACCAAGAGGACCTCGTCGAGGTACTTGAGCTTGGGATCCTTGATCCGCCGCGCCTCGCTCTCGACGGTCGCGACGTTCCCGGCGTCGAGGACCTCGTGGCCGAGGTTCCGAAGGACCTGGTGGAGCTTCGCGGCCCGGATCGCGCTGGGACCCATGTCGACGCCTCGGCGGTCCTGGCCCAGGTCCAACGGCACGCCGATGATCCGGGTCCGCATCGGGGCCGGGAAGCCCGCCCCGCTTTTAAGGGACGCTTGCAGGAACCACCCGCTTTCCTAGCGGTCCCGTTTATAAGCGACTCGTTTCACAGTCGTTCTATACCGGTTAAGTACGTCGCGAAAGTGAGTTCGAGCCAACGGGTCGAAACCCATGTCCAACATGACCACCCCACTCATCGCAGGCTTACTGACAATCGCCGCGCTCGCCGGCTGCGTCGCCATGCCCGAAGACGGTTCGGGCGACGAGTCTTCGTCACCTTCTCGAGCGTCAAGGTCCACCGCACCGGGGGCCTTGACGGGAACGAGAGCTCGGACGACGACAACGAGACCTCGGAGCCGGACGATGGCAACGCGACATCCCCGGCCGGAAACTCGACCGACGATGGCAACGCCACCGAGCCCGCCGACAACTCCACGTCGGACGGCCCCGATGCCTCCAACGCGACCGCCTCCGAGGACGACGGTTCCGACGGCGGCTGGTTCGAGATCATGAACTCGACGCAGACCGTCGACCTCAAGCAGTTCCAGGGCGACGCGTCCGCCTTCCTCGGCGACGCCGAGGTCCAGGCCGGGAAGTACACCCAGATCCGGATCGCCATCGACGAGGCCTACGGGATGAAAGACGGCGCGCGCGTGAACTTCACCGTGCCCAGCGGGACCCTCAAGATCGTGAGGCCCTGGACGGTCGAACCCGGCGAGGAGACCATCCTCACCGTCGACTTCCTCCTCGACAAGTCCATCATCGCCAAGGGCAACGGCGAGTACTCGCTCAAGCCCACGATGAAGCTCCTGGTCGAGCACGACGACGAAGAAGAGGACGCGGACGAGACCGGCGACGCCGACGACGAGGCGGAAGGCCGCCGCGGACCCCCCGAAGGAAAGGGCAAGCCGTAACCTCGGCTGCGATTTTCCTAGGCCCCCAGGGAATCTCTTCCGACAACGTCACCGCAAACGTAAAAAGCAGGGAACCCGAGCCGGGGCCCGATGCAGCCGCTTCGAGCGGGTCTGCTCGGCGTGGGGTTTGCACTCGCCATGGCGGGGTGCACCTCAGACGTGCCCCAGCCATCCGTCGCGGGCTTCCAGGCGGTCGTCGAGGGCGCGCCCTCCACCATCGGGAACGGCGATTTCCCGCTCACCCTGCGCCTCATGTCCGAGGACTCCCCCGGCCCCCCGATCGCGGGCGCCCCCGTCCTCGTGTTCCCAATCGAGAAGCCCTACTCGCCGCCCGGGATCAACGAGCTGCGGGCCGGGAAGGCGACGTGGGCCGCGCGCACCGACGAGCAAGGCGAAGTCCACGCGCGGCTCGAGGCCGGAAAGACCTACACGTTCCTTGCGACCGCGCCCGGCCACACCGTCGAAGCGCGTCACCTCATCAAGTTGGACCGGGAAAGGCGCGACGCCCCGCTCGACCTGGTCCTCTTCAGCGAATCCAAGACCGTGAAGATCTCCGGCGCCTTGCCGGCCTCGACACGGGTCTCCCGCGTCGGCAACATCGATTTCGCGCCGGCGTCCACGTTCTGGCAGACCGTCGAGTTCCATCCGACGCAGCAAGCTCAGTACGTGTTCCGGCTCGCGGGCCTGGACGCCCACCTGCGTTGGACGAACACGCCCTCGGAGTTCGCCGACCTCTCCCTACGGGCCGGGTTCTCGCAGAACGAGTACTGGGAGTCCGACCGTTCGAGCGACCTGCCCGGGCAGGGCCCGATGGAGGAGACGCTCGCGCTCACACCCGAGGACCTTGCCCAAGGGAAGCCCGCGAAGCGACTCCTCATGGGGCCGGCGACCGGGCTTCCCGTCGTCACGGCCGACGACCTCCCGTTCGAGATCGAGCTCGAGGCGCGGTTCTCGACCGACGCCGTCGAGGCCGGCGAAGGCAAGTCGCCCCGAAGGACGCCCGGCGTCGGTCTCGTTCCGGTCCTAGGCTCGATTGGACTATTGGTCTACGTTTTCCGTCGCCCCAACTAAGAGGAGCCATGCGACCGCAAACCTTTAGAACGGGAAACGGCAGCGTTGGGCGGATGCGAGCATCGCGGGCAGCCGTCGGCTCGTTGCTTCTCGTCGCCGTCCTTTTCCTATCCGGTTGCATCGCGACGGACCCCACCGCCGCGATCCGGAACTTCGAGGCGATCCCCGCGGACGCCGGCTCCGTCGTCGGCGACGGCGATTTCCGCCTCGAGATCAAGGTCGTCTCCGAAGCGGCCGATGGGCCGCCGCTGGCCGGCGCGCCGGTGCTCATCTACCCCATCGAGAAACCGATCGGCCCGCCCAGCACGAACTTCCTGCACACCCACAACGCTACGTATGGAGGCCGCACGGACGCCAACGGGATCCTCGTCGCGAACCTCATCCCTGGCCGCACCTACTCGTTCCAGGCGACCGCCGACGGTCACACCCGCGAGTTCCGGCACGTCATCCGGATGGACCGCCACACGCTCAACCCGTTCCCCGTCGTGCTCTTCCAATCGAACAAGACCGTCGAACTCACGGGGACGCTCCCCGCCACGCCCGCCTACGGCAAGGTCCCGGCCCTCAACGTCAAGGGAAGCCTCACCTCCACGAAGGCGACCACCTGGCTCCGCGAGGTCGACTTCCACCCGCGCAACGACACGAAGCTCGACCGCGAATACATCGCGCGCCTCGCGACGCTAAGGGCGACGGTCACGTGGGTGAACTCGCCCAGCTCCTACGGCGACCTCGGCATCCGCGTCGCGTTCGACCGCCCCTTTGTGTTCGAGAACGACGTGGCGACCGAGGCCATGGGGCAAGGAAGCGAGACCATGACCCTCAATGAGGACGTGCTCGAGTGGCCCACGACGCACAAGAAGGGGGCCTTGCGCGCCGGCCCCATGACGCGCATGCCCGTCGTCACGACCGGCGGCCTCGCCTACAAGGTGACGCTCGAGGCGACGTTCAGCACGGACCCGGCCCCTGGGTTCCTCTGGCCGTATTGCCGCTCGCCGTACTGCGTTTACGAACCAGAGTAGCCGAACGTTGCTCGTCACGGCCCGGCCGGTTCGCGAGGTTTATCCACAAAGGATTAAAAGGTGGCCCGCCAGCGGGGGACCCAGATGCGGGACATCCGGGGCCCGGGGCTCGCGCTGTTCGTGGTTCTCACGTTCCTCGTCGCCGGCTGCACGGCCAAGGACCCGACCGGGACCGTCAAGGCCCTCGAGAGCGTCCCGACGGACGCCCCGAGCGAGGTCGGCGACGGCGACTTCCGTCTCGAGATCCACGTCGTCTCCGAGATGGAGAACGGTTCGGCCGTGCCGAACGCTGCGCTGCTCGTCTACCCCATCGAGAAGCCGGTCTCGCCCCCGAGCATCGGCGAGCTCCAGCGGCGCAACGCCTCCTACGTCGCGCGCGCCAACGCCGACGGGGTGGTTGTCGCGAACCTCATCGGGGGTCGCACGTACTCGTTCCAGGCCACGGGCGACGGCTTCACGGAAGAGTTCCGGCACCTTCGGAAGATGGACCGCCACCTCCCCAACCCCTTCTACTTCATCCTCTTCAAGTCGAACGTGACGGTCGAGATGACGGGCGTCCTCAAGACCACGGCCAAGAAGCTCGAGAAGTTCCCGGAGCTCGCCCCGAGCGGGATCAGCATCTGCGGCAACAGCTGCAACGGTCCGGCCGCCACGTGGCTCGAGAACGTGACGTTCCATCCGATCCCCGAGTACAAGTACAACAAGGAGTACGTCGCCCGCCTCCACGAGGTGAAGCTCACGCTCACCTGGGAGAACCGACAGGACTCGTACGGGGACCTGGGCGTGCGCGCCGGCTTCGTCGGCACGGACCACGTCTGGGAGGCCGACGACCAGACCGAGCTCCTTGGCCCCGGCCGGGAAACGTTCACGGTGCAGCACAAGTACCTCGAGCCGCCCACGATCCGCAAGAACCCGCGCTTCGTGGCGGGCCCGATCACGCGCATGCCGATCGTCGCGCAGGGCGGGCTCCCGTGGAAGATCGTCGTCGAGGCGACGTTCAGCACGGAGAGCGACAACACGTGCGTGAAGCCCTACGCGTACTACTACGGCGAGTGCTACAACGAGCGACGCGTCTACGAGCCGGGCTTCGAGCTCGCCTTCGCCACGCTCGCCATCGCGGGCGGGGCCTGGCTGCTTCGGCGCCGCGGCCTCTAGGCGAGGTCCTGGAGCCTGACCGTCCGGGCCGCCGGCTCCGCGTAGCGCGCCTCGAGTGCCGCCTCGATGAGCCAGGCCGCGAAGGCGCCGACCGCCGACTTCCTGCCCCCTTCCTTGAGCCCGTCGAGCCCGTGCCGGTGAAGGACGACCCTGAGCTCGCGGGCGCCCGCGTCGCGGGTCTCCCCGGTAAGAAGCGGCGCGAACATCCGGCCGGCCCGCTGCGCGACGCCGCGAAGGTAGTCGGGGTTCGCGCCGCTCTGGAGCAGGGCCGGGAGGTCGAGGAGTCGCATGAGCGAGTCGAGGGGCACGACGCCGTTGTCGCGCACGTAGTCGAGGACGGCGTCCCGCAGCTTGCGCGGCTCGATGTCGCTCTGCGCCAGGCGGCTTCCGACGAGGCGGTACGTCTTGATCCGGGCGTCGCGCGGGTCGGGCACCTCCTCGATGAGACGGCCGTCAAGAAGCGGCGGGACGTGGAGGGCGGAGAGCGTCGACTTCGCCTTCCCCGTGTGGGCAACAAGCTCGTTGAGGGTCTTCGGCCCGTCCTCGAGGAAGCGCAGGATGTCGAGGCGGACGGGGTTGTCGAGCGAATGGATGCGGTCGCGGGCCTGCCAGATCTCGAACCCGCCGCCACGCCCCACGCCGGTCCCTCAGGGTGGGGAACGGCATCCTCGGTATGAACGTTTAGGGGAACCCGAACGGTCCGCCGCGGACCGGGCGGTTATCTCGTCCCGGGCACGCGGCAGAGCGCCCGGTTGGGATGTTGCGGAGGGCACGGCGTGTCGACGGATTCCTCCAGCACGATGTAGAAGACGAGCTTCTCGCCCTTGAGGACGCCCCTGTCGGGGTAGGCGTCCTGCGGCTCGAGGACGACGACCTTGGGAAGGAGCGCCGGGAGGCCCTTGAGGGCCGAGTTGAAGCCCTTGATGGTGGTGTAGTACCGCCAGCCGACGCTCTTCCCCTGGGCGTCCTTCGGGTTCCAGACGGGCGACGAGTCGCCTTCGGCACGGTCCTTGTCGTACACGAACACGGTGAGCGCCTCGCCGGACCCGAACTTGTAGAAGCCGCTACGGGGCCAGCCGGTGATCTCGTCGACGGCCTTGATGTTCGTGTCGAAGAGCGTCCCGTTCGTGTAGAAGCCCGCGTACCGGACGTGCGCGCCCTTACCGGCCGTGCCCGTGCCGCGGGCCGCGGCGCCGGCTCCCGCCGTCAGGTCCGGCTCGAGCGGCTGGTGGCCATGGGCTCCCTCGGCGCACGTCCCCTCCGCCGCGCCCTGGGAAGTCCAGTTGATGCTCGACGCCATCGACCCGGGCCCCTTGCTGGCGTCGGG
>JACPAO010000068.1 GCA_016180755.1 Methanobacteriota archaeon | reverse complement strand
GGAATCGGGAAGGCTCGGCTCATCGCGGACGACGGCAACGAGGGGGATGGAGAGGCGCTTCCACAGGGCGTCCACGTCGACGATGTTGAACCCTCCCAGCGTCACGCCGTTCAGGAAGATCGCCCGAAGGATCGGCCGGAACCGCGAGGCCTCGATGAGGTCCCCCACCACTTCGGTCGCATCGACGCCATCGACGTCCACCCAGCGCGACAGGACGCCCTCGACGTAGGACGCGCCGCGCGTCACCACGCCCAGGATCCGGACCCGCTCGTCGTCGAACTGGAACGGCGAATCGTCGATCCCAAGGAACCGGACGTCGCGCTTCATTTTGGGACCGTCATTCGCCGGCGCGGCACCAAGCCTCTTGCCCCTTGCTTGCGGAGCAAACTGCCTCGTGTCTCGAGCCGTCCTCCGGCCCGTCGATCTTCTCGGCGTCCTCGCAGAAACCCGTCCCTTGGCATGCGGCCGTGAACCCTGCGCACGAGGCGATCCCGAAGACCTCGCCCGGCCCCGTTGCCTCCACTCGAAGGTAATCCCCGTAGGCGCACTCGAACTTGCATGAGGCGCTAGGGCTGGCCCGGCATTCGCCGGTCGTGCGCGGGCCGGCCGAGCAGCCGGAGCCGATGGCCGCCAACACCAAGAGCGATAGCAGGAGAGCCGCCCGCACGCGGGAAAAAAAGGGCCCTCGCCGTTTAACGTTTTACAACAGAGGAAGCTTCCCCGTGACCTGGTCGACCTCGGCGTTCGCGGCGGGCCCGATCCCCAGGACCGTGACGGTCCCCGGCGGGACTTCCGTGAGGCCGGCATCCGAGATGATGCTCGTCACAAGGCCCCGGTCCTCCGCGGCGAGCTTAAGCTCGTGCAGGTCCCGCTCCGAGTCGACGCGCACGACGACCTTCTTCTGGCCTTCGCTCTTCCACTTCTTGAACGTCCGCTCCTGGTCCGCCTTGGACTTGAGCGAACAATCGACGGCCGCGTGCGCGACCTGGGCCGCCATCTTTCCGGGAGACAACTTGAGGTCGCGCCGCACGACGATGACGAGCTTGTGGGTGAAATCGTCCGCCACGAGGTCACGCCTCAGCCGTCGGCCTGTTCGTCGGGCGGCAGTTCCTTGGGGTCGTACGTGATCACCTTGTGGCTCTTCTCGCGCCAGGCCTCGCCCTCTTTCTTGGCCGCCGCCTCGTCGAACGTGCCGGTGAGCTTGAGGCCGGGGCCCGACTCGGAGAGCTGCGCCACGGGGATCGCGAGGAAACCGCCCGGAGCCTTCACGATCATCTTGTCCGCCTCCACGGCGACCGTCTCCCCGACGCGCGTGCCCTTCTCGTCCTCGACAAACCGCAAGAGCATCTTCTCGCCGGGCGACTCTTGCGACATGGTCTGCTGCGCCTCGGCCTGGCGGGCGCGCATGGACATTCGGATCAGGATGGCGACGATCACGGCGAACACGAGAAGGAACGCGGCGACGTCCCAGCGAAACTCAACCATCGACGGCCTCGTCCCCCGCGAAGCCGCGGAGCCCGTTTAAGTTGTTCGACGCGCCGCGAGGAGGACCGCCACGGCCCATCCGACCCACCCGACGGCCGGGGTCGTGGCCTCGCCTTCAAACCGGATCCCGCCGCGGGGCACGATGAAGGACCCGAGGAGAAAATGGGTGGCGTTTGCTCGGTCTGGCGCCTGCGGTCCATCGTAGTGGCTCCAGAAGACCACCCGATAGCCTTCCGCAAACGAGAGGTTTGCGCCCCGGATCTCGAAGCCGATGCGGTTGTCAGGCGGGTCCGCTGGCAGCCGTTGGGTCCCCGGGAACGCCCACTTGGACCCGGGGTCCCGCTCGCGGGCCGGGCCGACGTCGATGTCGAAGGACAAGGGGCCGTTGCTTCGGCTTGTGGCCAGAAGGCTCCACGCGGCCCAATCGCGGCCGCCGTCGACGAACACCGTGGTTACGGTGAGGTTCGACCGGAAGTCCGCGCGGACCTGCGTCGCGTTACGAGCACGCGCTTGCCCGCACTCCCAGGCCGTCGCATCGATCGCGAGCGGGGAAAAGGCGGGCGCGTCCTCGCGGACGAACACGCTCATGTTCGTCGGGCGCACGTTGGTCCCGAGCGCGTATTCATTCGAGTGCTGCTGGGGGACCTTGGTGTCGAAGGTCACGACCAGGTTGGGGTCGGGATTGTGCACTTCGTACCGCATCACGGGCGGCGACGGGGCGGGGCACGCCTCGGGCACGCCTGGGCAGCCCCAGTCAACCTCGTACACGGCCGGAATCCTGACCGTGGCCCCGGCGGGGATCGGTCCCGCAAGGTACGGGCTCGGCCCGAACTCGAAGCGGGCGCAGTCTGCGTCCGAGGCCTCGCTCGACGGCGTACAGGCCACCGGGAGCAGGAGGACGGCCAACCAGGCGCAGCGCACGACGGTCAAGGCCTGCCGCCCATTAATGTGGTTTCTTGCGACGCCGTTGAACGAGCCGCCAGCCCGGGCGCTTTAAGACCGGCTCGCGCCTGAGGACGGACGATGCCGGAGAACGTGTCCGTCGACGCCTTGGTCGTCGGCGCGGGACCGGCCGGCTCGAACACGGCCCGCCTCCTTGCGAAGGACGGCCATCGGGTTTTGTGCGTCGAGGACGACGAGGTCGTCGGCGAGCCGATGCAGTGCGCCGGGCTCGTGACCCCGAAGCTCTCCAAGATCGTCGCGTTCCCCCAGGCGGACGTCGTCATCAACCGCATCCGGGGCGCCCTGATCTACTCCCCGGCCGGCCGCATCATCGAGCTCGACGCCGGGGAGCCCCACGCGGTCCTCATGGACCGCTGCGAGTTCGACCGGCGTGTCGCCCGCACGGCGACCGACGCCGGCGCCGAGCTGTGGACGTCGGCGAAATGGCTCGGCGCCAGGAGGCAGAACGGCGGTTTCGAGTCGGACGTCGCGGTGCGACGCGACGGCCGCGAGGACGCCGTGAAGGTCCGGTCGCGCCTCCTCATTGGCGCCGACGGCGTCCAAACGAACGTAGGTCGCGCCTTCGGAATCCCCCGGCCGCGAGAGTTCCTGCCCGGGTACGAGGCCGAGATCGAGGGCCTTCGCCTCCCGCGCAGCGACACGATCCCGGTCTTCTCGAACCAGGAGGTCGCCCCCGGCTTCTTCTCGTGGATCATCCCCGTCACGAAGACCTCCGGCCGCGCGGGCCTCTGCATGCGGGTCCGGCGAGCAAGCGCCCTCGAGCACTTCGGCCGGTTCCGCGAGCACCCGCAGGTGGCGCCGTTCTTCACGCCGGAGGCGCGGGTCACACGCCCGATCGTCGGCACCGTGCCCCTTGGGCTCCCCGAACGCTTCACGGCCGACGGAATCCTCCTCGTGGGAGACGCGTGCGCCATGCCGAAGCCCACGAGCGGCGGCGGCATCTACACGGGCCTCGTGGGAAGCGTCTACGCGGCCGAGACCGCGAGCGCCGCCTTGAAGCGGCGCGACACCAAGCGCCGCTTCCTCCGCCGATACGAGCGCCGGTTCCTGCGTTCCAAGGTGGGCCGCGAGATCCGCATCGGCTGGAGGCTGCGAAGGTCGTTCCTCCATCTTCGCGAGTCCGAGATCGAGGACGCGTTCCGTCTCCTTGCGAACCGGCGCGCGACCGCTGTCCTCGACCGGTTTGGGGACATCGACCATCCCTCGCACCTTCTCCTTCCGCTCCTCTTCGCAGAGCCGCGGCTCCTGAAGTTCCTCCCCAAGGGCCTACGGGGCGCGTTCCGTTAGCGACGGCGCACGGCGACCAGGGCAAGCACGGCCAACAGGAACGCCGACCCGACGCCGGGCGACTCGCCGCGGAACTCGATGAGCGACAGCGGGACCGTGACGGATCCCTGGGTCGTGCTGTTGTCGCCGTCCGGCGCGCCGGGGCGAAGGAACAGGACCGCCTGGCCGCTGTCGGCGGCGGGCCGAACCTGGACGAGGACCGTCGTGGAGCGGGCCGCCGTCCCGGCGGTCAGCTGGCCGGGCAACGTCACGGGCTCGGGAAGGGTCCATTCGAACCGACTGGTGGCGTTGAGCGTGACGCCCTCGAACCGGACCCGCGTGGCCGCGTTCCCCGTGCTCTCGACGTTGACGCGCCACGTCGTCGTGCCCGAGGCCGTGCGGACGTCGAGCGCGCGCCCCACGACCCGGTACAGCTCCCGGACCTTGAAGTCCACGTCGCGGGCCGCGCGCGACCCCGCGCACGTGGCGGAGAGCTCCACGCGAAGGGTCTCGTTGGGCTTGTTCATCGCGACGGCGAGCCGGAGGGTCGTCTGCGCCTGCGAGCCGGAGAACGCGACCTGTTTGGGCGTGACGTTGGCCGTGATCTGCTTGGGGGCGCGCACCTCGAACGTCACCTGGGCCTGGGTGCCCGGTTGGCATCCGCCTCCCGGCAGGCCCGGCAGCCCGCAGGGCTGGCTACGGTAGGTGAGCCGCGCGCGGTACTCGTCGACCTCCGGGCGGATCGACAATCCGACCGTCGACTGCTCCTGCACGTCGAGCGTCGCGCATTGGCCCTGCGCCGACGCCGACGGAGGGGCACAGCTGAGGGCCGCCGCCACGAGGACCAGGGCCAAGGCTCGCAACAATCGCGAGCGAACCTGCCCCTATAATGTCCTAGCGGAGCGTTCGTTGAATCCTCCCAAAGCGGTTTCGGACGCAACGCAACAACCTTATCTAGAAACGGCCGCATCGACGAGGCCCGAGGACTTGGGACTTGGCGGAACGACCCCCCACCGACGGGATCGCCATCCGCACGACGAACCTCACGAAGCGCTACGGCAACACGCTCGCCTGCGACAACGTCAACCTCGAGATCCGTCGGGGCGAGCTCTTCGGGCTCCTCGGGCCAAACGGCGCAGGGAAGACAACGCTCTTCAACATCCTCAGCACCCAGGTGAAGCCGAGCGCCGGCCAGGCCCTCGTGGGAGGCTTCAACGTCACGCGCGACGCGAAGAAGGTCAAGCAGATCATCGGCATCGTCCCCCAGGACGTCGCCGCCTACGAGAAGCTCACGGCCTGGGAGAACCTCATCGTCTTCGCCGAACTCTACAACGTCCACGGCCGGACGGCCTACCAACGGGCGAACGAGCTCCTTCGCATGGTGAGCCTCCAAGGCCGGGGCCATGAGCTTGTGAAGAACTATTCGGGCGGCATGAAGCACCGGCTCAACATCATCCTGGGGCTCATCCACGACCCGCAGATCCTCTATTTCGACGAGCCGACGACCGGCCTCGACCCCATCGCGCGGACCGAGCTGTGGGAGATCATCCGCGTCCTCAAGCGCGCCGGAAAGACCATCGTCCTCACGACGCACTACATGCAGGAGGCCGAGGCGCTCTGCGACCGCGTCGCCATCCTCAACCAAGGCAAGGTCGCGGCCCTCGGGTCCCCCAAGAAGATGGGAAAGAGCCTCGAGGAGATCTTCTTCACGACGACCTCCGGCGACTCGGTCGCGCCGGCCCGGCAGGTGCGGGCATGAGGATCGTCACGCTCATCAAGAAGGACGGCCGCGTCATCCTACGAAGCCGCCTCCTCCTCACGACGCTCGTCGTGTACCCCATCATCATCGTAGGCATCATCGGGTACGCGTTCAGCGAGCCCAACACGCGCGTCCCCATCGCGGTCCTCAACAAGGACCTCGAGAACGGCAAGCCCGACGTCGACACCATCAAGAACCCGCTCCACCCCGAGCAGGGGGGCGTCCCGGTCTCGACGGACCACATCATCCATGGCGTGGGGTTGATCCCGGGGCTCGACGAGTTCGCCGAACTGCACGAAGTCCGCACCGAGGAGGACGGACGCGACCTCCTCCTTTCAGGCCAGGTCCAGGCATTCATCATTTTCCCGCTTGGATTCGTCGACCGAATCGTCAACTACCAAGAGAGCGCCGTCATCCGCGTCATCGTCGACCAGAGCGACGTCGTCCGCGCGAACCTCACCGAGATCCTCGTTCGGGGCGTGGTCCAGCAGCTGCAGGAGCGCTACATCGAACAGAAGGTCGGCCTCGTGCTCGAAGGGATTGGGACGGCCCTCGACCCGCCCCTTTCGAGCGCCCTGTACCCAGGGTTCCGAGGCTCCCGGGAACGCCTGGAGAACCTTACGCAGCGAGCCGAGTACGCCGACGTCCCGGCCGACCACAAGGACAACGTCACGCTCGTCATCGAATTTCTCCGGGAGGTCGAACGCGTCCTCGACGACTCGAGCGGGATCGTGGAATCCGTCGCCCGTCCCGTGCGCGCCCGCACCGAAGGCGAAAAGTCCGGACACCTCTACGTCCGTGACCTCATCGTGCCCGCGGCCCTCGGCTTGAGCATCTTCTGGACCGGCACGCTCGCCACAAGCAGCCTCATGGTCTACGAACGGGAGGCCCACGCGTACCGACGGCTCGGCATCACGCCGACGAGCCGCTCGACGGTCGTCCTGTCGAAGGTCGCGATCACGAGCGCGATCGTCTTCGGCCAGACGCTTTTCATCCTCCTCGTCGTGACGCTCCACCCCCAGTGGAAGGCCCACGTCGACAACTTCCCGCTCACCCTGCTCCTCATCATCCTCAGCACGTTCGCCTCGATCGGCCTCGGCATCTTCCTCGGGGGCGTGAGCCGGGACGTGAACGGCACCATCCTCCTCGCCGTGCTCGTCACGTTCCCGATGCTCTTCGTCTCCGGGCTCTTCTACCCGGTGAGCTTCATGCCCGAGGGCGCCCAGCTCCTTGCCCGCCTGTTCCCGCTCACGTACACCGTGGAAGGCTTGCGGGGCTCGATGCTTCGCGGGTTCCTCTTCGAGGACGCGCTCGTCCCCATGTTCGCGCTGTTCCTCTTCGGGCTCGGCATGACGGTCGTCGGCACGATGCTCAGCCGGTTGTCGGAACGACGCTAGGGGCTTCGTCCGCCATCCGGTTCACCTGGCGCTGCACATGGACGATCCAGACGATGAGGACGACGCTCGACGCAACGACGGCCACGAGGGCCGTGATCCCCGCCGCGTCCGCGGCGGGCGTCCCATCGGCGAAGGACGCGAAACCAATCGTGCTGAGGATGGCACCAAGGCCAAACAGGAGCCAACCGGCCGTGGCCATGACCCGCCACCGGAGGGTGTCGTGGGCGGAGGCCTCGAGCATCGTGACCCCGTCCCACAGGTACCACGCCTCCCACGCGGCGAAGGCCGCGGCGAGGAGGATCGCCGCGAGAGCGAGCGCCCTGACCGGGACCACGTCCAGGGCGTCGTAGACGCCCGTGAACTCCGTGAGCCGGAGCCCAAGGGGACGCTCGCCCGCGCGGCGGCCCATTTCGAGAAGGAGCAGCCGGGTGGCCAGGGCCAACGCGAGCGCCACCGCGGACCGCGGACCCGCCTTGAACGGCGCGCCCCGCTCGCGGGCGAGCTCGGCGTTGACCCGCCAGGCCCAGTAGAACCAGAACCAGCCTTGGGTGAGGACGACGAGGACGACGACGAGCCACGGCTCGCGCCGCTTCACCATCGCCCGCCGATGAGCCGCGCGGGTGAAGAAGGTGCCGGTCAGCCGAAGGCCGCGAGCTTGAGGTCGCGCATCTTGAACGTGTCGTCGATGAACTTCTGGGCGAGGAGGATGTGCTGCTTCGTGTACTCGGGGATCGCGTACTTCTCGGAGAGCCGCAGGGCAAGGTCGAGGTACTTGCGGACGGACGCCTCGTGCACGGTGAGGGTGAGCGCGTTGCCGCACTGGTCCTTGCCGTTCTTCTCGAGGCGCGTGCAGCGGCCCCCGAGCGGGATCCGGCGGTACTTCGAGTTGCACTTCGTGCAGCGCACCGACTGCTTGGCGAACGCCTTGAGGTTCCCGATGAGGTCGGGAAGGAGGTTGTGGCTGATTACGCGGGCGGCGACGTCGGCCGCGTCGACGGCGCGGATCCGGTCCGCAAGGGCAAGCTGGGCGGCCATCTTCTCGGGCATGGACCCGAGCGTCTTGTACCGCGAGTCGAGGGGGCCCTCGTGGATGCTGCGGGACTCGACGGAGTAGCCGAAGCCTTCGAACTGGCCGGGTGTGCCGAGGCGGTGGCCGACGAGCTCCATCTTCGCGGCGAGGTTCTTCGCAGGCGGATGGTACTCGGTCGCGCGGTAGAACTCGAGCGGGTAGCGCCATCCGACGTCCACGTTGAGGGCCTCCTTGTCGATCTCGCTGGGATCGATCCTCGTGCCGAGGACGAGCGGCAGGTCCATGAGGCCGCCGCGTCGGTCGGGGATGAAGGTTCGGCTGAAGTTGACGAAGGCGTCGAGCAGGAGCATGAAGGCGTCCTCGTCGCCGTCGCAATTTTCTGAAGCGACGCCGTTGGCGAGCAGGAATGTGTGGTGTTCTTCGACCTCGATGTCGTAAACGAACCCCGACGTTTCCGGGAGTGGGGTGATGCTTCGGACGCGGTCTTGAATCAGGTCGCCCATGGCCGATCTTGTTCGGGACGGCCGGTTCACCGCGGACCACCGCTCGGCGATGGTTTGTTTGCGGGTCAACCCGAAGCCGATGGTTTCAGCAAATCGTACGGCGTGGGTGGCGCGCACTCGAAGGTTGTGGATTGTGAAGTCCCGAAGCGGTCGTCCCATTCGGATGAGGAATTCCTTGACCACGCCGCGGGCTGGCCGTGTTTCGGTGCTCAACGAGTAGGCGATGCGGCGCCGCGAGAGCTGTAGGCCGATGTCGTGAAGGAGGCCGAGGCTGATGGAGCTGCAGCTTGCGACCCCGCGGCGGTCCGCGTGCCCGTCGCCGGCGAAATAGGCCCGTAGAAGGTGGCGGGTGAGCTCCTCAGGTTGCCCTGCGGCGACCGCGGGGATCCGCTTTTCGGATGCGCGCGCGCCGCAGCCGAGGGTGGTCGTGACGAGGTGGTGAAGGGCGCGTCCGGAATAAGTAAGCGCCGCGGGGCTGCAATGGGGGGTTGCGCCAAAGGCTCGCAGGGCACACGCTTGAACGTCGTCCCGGATTTCTGTCTCCGTTGCCGCGATGGAAACTTGGAACAGCGAGCCGGGGCGGGCGCGGGAATGGCCTTCGGCGATGTAGTAGCCAAGGAAGCGCATGAGTTCCGGCGTCCAATGGACGAACCGCGGCAACAGGACGGTGTCTCGCTTGGCGGCGACCGTGGCCGAGGCGGGGATGTCGTCGCGTCGCCCCATGGAAGCGGATTCGATGCCTACGACGAGGTCGAGCGGAATGCTGTCGCGCCGACGAACGTTGTCGAGGGTTTTCTTGGGGATGCTGAGGATTCGGGCGGCCGCCGCCAACCCTCCCGCCTTTTGGATGGCTGCCATGAGCCAATCCCGTGCGCCGCGGACGACGGCCCACGTCGCCCCATGGCTGATCAGGTCATCGACCAGGTCCACGGGCCCCGAAGGGGCGGGCTCGAATGGCCGCGCGACTGCGACGGCCAGCGGCGCGCGTGCGCTTTGCACGGCCGCCCGGCGAAGCACGCCGCCCGGCGTGCCAAGCAAGACCGGATGGTCGGCGGTGCAGTCGACGGACCGTCCCCCTTGCGTTTGGAGGCGGACCATGTGGCGTGGCGCCGGCGAACGGTAGAGTCGAAGGATGGGTTTGAGTTCGACGCGGCCCGTCTTCGGGTTGACCGCGAAAACCTGCAAACCGTTGCCCGGTTTCGCAAGCGTCCCAAAAGCGTCGACGGGGTCCCCCCTGCCCGGGGCGTTGTCCCACAACTCCGCGAAGCCTCGGCGCGTCGGCGTGGGCGAATTGAACACGAAGATCTGCGTGTCCCCCGCCACGCAATTCCTCCGTTTCGCCGTGTGGTAGAACGGGTGCGCGTAGGCGACGTTCGCCTTCGTGAACCCGATGATGCGGCCGAGCACCGCGCCGGACGTGTGCGGGGCGAGGCCGGCGACGAGGTGTCCGACGAGGTCGCGGGGTTCGCGGACCTGATAGAAGGGCGGGAGGCCGTAGAAGCGTTCGAGGAGGTCGTCGAGGAACTGGGCTGTTTGGACGAAGTACCGGCCGGCCGCCTGGGGGAGGACGATGTCCTGCACCCGCAGTTCGACGACCTGGTCGGGCCGCTCGAGCGGCGCGCCCTTGGCGTCGTGGACGTACCCGAGTTCGTGGAGCCGCCGGACGTCCGTGCCGACCTCGTCGGGGCGGAAATGCGTTAAGGGCGCGTCGGTCGCGTCGAACCGGATCGTCCCGTCCTTGAACACCCACAGCTCGCGGGCGGCCCGAAGGAGGCCCTTCTCAAGGGGCTCGGCGAGCTTCGCCTCGGAGATGAGCCCTTGGACGCCCTTGAGTTTCTTGGGGATGCGGATGCCCTTGAGGCGTTGGAGGGCGAGCGCGTACTCCTCGCGCAAGGGAAGGTCGCGCTCGCTGGGCGGCCTCCCGGTGGGCTCGGTCCGGGCCCCGCACGTGCAGCGGACGAGGAAGGCTTCGCGGCCGCACGAGGGGCAGCGGCGGCTTGCGACCTTGACGCGGATGCTTCCCTTGGCGGCTGCGTCGTCGATGCTTCGCTGGGATCCGCCGTCGTGGCCCACGGGGAACAGGACGTGCACGGGCGGGTCCATCGCGCGGACGTCGGCCTTCTCGGGGCGGCCCATCCGCGCGCCGACGCGCGTTGGCGCGCGCGGGCGTATGGGGACGCCCGCGAAGGCGGCCGCGCCGGCGACGACGGGGAACCGGGACTTGGGGGCCACGGCGAGGGCGTCGTCGCGCCGCTCGACGGGCACGACGCTCTCCCCGGAGACCCGATGGCCGGTGCACGCGAGCAAGGCCTCCCAGCGGCGCTCCACGATGATCCCTTCCGGCGTCGCGCGATGCAGGGCGCCGAGGGTGACGAGGGCGGCCTTCACCTTCGCGTCGAGGGGCACGACGAGAACGCCCCCGACGACGCGGGCCGCGTCGAGCCCGCGGCAAACGACGCCGAAGTCCTCCCAGGTGATGTCGTGCCAGAAGAGGTTGTGCGCCGGGTGCAACGGGATCCCGAGCCTTCGCGATAGGTCTAGGGCTTCCGCGAAGGTCGGGGCGCGTTCGGCCCACGCCGGGGCCTCGCCAGCGGCGGCCGCCTCGAGCTCGAGCTGCCACCATTCAAGCGCGAAGGACGCGTCGGGTAGGAGGGCGTTGTTCTCGTTGAACTCGCCGAAGGGGATGAGGATCTCGCCCAGGTCCGTGATCTCGCTCACGGCGGGGAGGCACTCGCGGAGCTCGGCGTGGGTCTCCGGCTGGACGAGGTCGCCATTCTTGAGGAGAAGGATGGGGCCTTCGAGGCCGCTGCAGGGCGTCGCGATCGTCCCCTTCCCGGGGCGCTCGATCTTCATCTGCGTCCCGACCGCGAGGAACTCGTCCATGGCGTACATCGCGAGCGGGCTCACGCTCGTCGACGCGATCCCGGCGGTGCGGGAGCGCCCGTAGCGGAGCCGGAACCCGCCGATGCGGGAGGGATGCGCAAGCACGGGACGTCCCCCGATGAGTTCCTTGATGAACTTGTCCGACGCCTCGATCTCCTGGACCTCGTCACCGGTGTCCGGCTTGGGCTCGGCCGCCTTGCGGACGAACGCCTCGAGGAAGCCCCAGTCGGGAAGCTTGAGCTGCGAGACGATCTTGGCGATCTTGGGGGCCTTCAGGGAGAGGCCCTCGGCGAGGACCAGCACCGCCCCGCCCCGGAGCCGGTTCGTCTCGACGCGGGGAAGGTCACGGTGCCCGGTCACTTCCTCCTCTTCGGTGCCTTCGCCGTTGATGCAGACGGGGCACTGACGGACCAAGAGCTCGATCTCGTCCCCGTCGGGCGCGTACTGGAGGTGCTGCGCGCGCTTGTAGGCGGGGACCTCCTCCTTGTAGCGTTCGACCTCGGCCTGGGTGCAGTGGAACCGCCCGATGTTGAGCTCGCGCCGCACGACGTCCGCGATGAGGACGCTCATGGCCTGGGCGGTGCCTCCGGCCGCGCGGATGGGGCCGGCGAAGAAGAGGTCGACGTAGTCGGTGCCGTCGGCGTTCGTGCCGATGGCGACCTTCGCGATGCCCTCGAGGGGGGCGACCAGGATGCCCTCGGTCAGGATGGAGAGCCCGGTCCGGACCGCCTTCTCGAGGGCGACCTCGCGGCTCGGCCATTGGCCGAACCGGCCCAGGGCGACCTCCTTGGCGGCGTGCAGCGAGACGAGTTCGCGGACCTTGTGCTCGCGCGTCAGTTCGCGGATCCGCTGCGCCACGCCCGGGATCTGGACCTGCGCCTCGACGCGGGCCGCGAGGTCGGCCGCGAGGGGGATCTCGACGTCGAGGCTCGGGTCAAGGCCCTTGCGCCGGGCGGCACGCGCCACCGACAGGACGCGCTGCGCCTCCGACTCCAAACGGTCGAAATAGGCCCGTTGGGCGTCCGACATCGCGACGCCCAACCCTTCGGCTGGTCCCATCCAGGCGGGTGGCCAGGGGGGACGGTCCTTAAAACTCCTGGGGCGGGCGCATCCGGTGGAACCGTGTTCTAGAGCCCCTAAGTAGGGGGCTCGCTTGGCGCTGCGCGATGCCGAACGGAAAGTCCCGGCTGGCGCGCCTCAACAATTGGCGCGGAGCGTCGTTCGCCCTCGCCGGGCCGTTCCTGGCCGCATTGCTCACAGGGAAGGTCGTCCCGTACGGGTGCTGGGACGCGTCGTGTTCCGACCTTTCGGGGGAGTTCGGGACCGTGTGGGTGGCGATGTTCGTCGTCGCCTTGGTCACCGTCCTCAATCTGGTCCCGAGCAAGTCCCCCATGCGGGTCATCTGCGTCACGTGGCTGGCCGCTCTCGCGGTCGGCAGCCTTTTCTTCGCGACCCAACGGTTCTACGCGGAGGACGTCATGGTGGGCGCGGCGGCTGCCGGCGTGATGCTCGCATCAAGCATCGGCTTCGTGGCGTTCTTGCCGGGGGCCTCCGCCCCCGTCCCGCGGCCGCGGACGGCCGCTTTGCCTCTTGCTGCCCAGGCGGCGCCTGCGGCGGTTGGCCACGCGCGACCCGCGACGCCGCCGAGACCGGGACGCCGGATGCCGGCACGGGCGCGACCACATCCCCCGTGGGGCCCCACCCCCGGGGGTCGGGCCCGCCGAGATAACGGTTAAGTGCCTTCGCCCGCACTGACCCCCAGAGACCCATGGGTCCCGTTTTGCGCTGGTTGAGCGTCCTGCTCGTCCTCCTCCTGGCAGGGTGCGCGGGGCGTGGGGCACCGAGCGCGGCGACGGCCGCGCCCACGATTGCCCCCGCCGCGGACGCAGGGACGGTCGACGGCATCGTCGTCGACGAAGAGCAACGGCCGCTCGGTGGGGCGGACGTCTGGCTCGCCGCCGACGAGTCCCGCCGCGCGATTACGGACGGCGGAGGAAGATTCGTGCTTCGCGACGTGCCCGGCGGGGACCAGACGCTTCGCGCCGGGGCGAAGGGCTACGACGAGGCGGAGCAGCGCGTCGCCGTCATCGCCGGGGAGTCCGCGACGGTCACGTTCGTCCTTGCGATCCGTCCCGTCGCCGTCGCCCGCTCGTCCACGTACATGGCGGAGGCGATCATCGAGCTCGGCGTGAACGTGCTTGGGATCTACCACTACTCGAACCAGAGCGGCTCCGACTACCGCGACATCTTCTACGACGTGACGCCCGACGCCAGGTCGGCCGTCGTGGGCCTTCGATGGACGGCGGTGAGCCCCCTGAGTGCGAAATGGATGTTCCTCGGGGTGTACCTCTCGGACCGGCAGTGCGTCCGGGTCTGCGACCTTGTCAACGGGACCGAGGGGCGCTCGCCTCTCGTCGGGCGGGCGGACGGCCTGGACGCGCGCATCGCGGACCGCGGCGGGGCCCTCACCGTGAACCCGTACCTCGAGATCCGGCCCCCGTGCCGCCCCGCGACGGTCGGCTCGTGCCCGAGCAACCCGGACGCGGTCGCGCAGGTCGCCCAGGACCAGCGGTTCCAGCTTTACACGAGCGTCTTCTTCGTGGATCCGGCGCCCGTCGGCTACAGCCCGTTCCCGGCGTAGGCCTCCGCGCGGGGCGGCCACACGGCGAACCTCGATGCCATAACCCTTAAATCGCGCGTGCGGACTTGAAGCACGGTGACCGGCGTGAGGGCAGGTATTGTTGTTCTAGCAGGAATCTTGGCGGTCGGGGCGCTCGTCCCCTCGGTCTCGGCGCACCACGGAGACACGGACGAACACGCCGAGTTCGCTTCGCCGCTGCCCCTGCAGCTCTACCACCACTACACCCTCATGGAGACGGAGCTCAAGGACTACCAGGCCAAGTATCCCGACTTCATGAAGTACGAAGTGATCGGCCGCTCGGTGCTCGGCCTCAACCTCTACGGCGTCACGATCACGAACTTCAAGAGCCAGGACCCGCCGATGGACGCGCGTCCCCGGATGTACTTCGACGGCAGCATCCACAGCAACGAACAGCTCGGGATGGAGGCCGCGATGGACATTATGCGATGGCTCCTTGTCGACTACTCGAAGGACCCGCTCGCTAAGAAGGGCGTCGACACCCGCATCACCTACATCGTGCCCATGGTGAACCCCGACGGCAACGTCCGCGACTCCCGTCGGAACGTGAACGACGTCGACCTCAACCGGAACTTCCCCCACGGCTGGGGGGGACCCGGAAGCGCGGCGAAGGGCTCCAAGCCGCTCTCGGAGCCCGAGACCCAGGCCATCGCCGGCTGGCTCGCGAAGGTGCGGCCCCACTACGCCGACTCGTTCCACACGGGCACCATGATGCTGCTCCACCCGTACGGCAACTTCACCCGCGAGTCGAAGGTGAACAGCCCCGACCACGACCTCTTCACGTCGATCTGCCGCGAGATCCAGGAGGAGATGAACAAGGCCAACGGCCGGCCCGTGCCCTGCGGCCAGATCTATTCCACTATCTACCCGGCCTCGGGCACCACGGCGGACTACATCTACGTCGAGTTCGGGACGGTCTCGTGGACGTTCGAGGTCGACGGGGAGCAGAACCTGTGGGTGCATCCGGGCGACGAGGCGAGCCTGCGCGCCCGCCTTGGTGAGACGTGGGCGTCGGTGAAGCACGCGTACGAGAACGTCGAACGGTACGGGGCCCTCCTGGAGGTCCTCGAGATCGCCTCCCGTACGCGCGATGGGAAGGTCGTCGGACTCGACGTGAAGCTCAAGAACAACGGCATGGGCGCGTCGAGCAACGGCGTCGTCGAACTCGTTCTCCCTGACGGCAAGAAGGGGCCGTCGGTCACCCTCGGGACCCCCATCCAGCCCGGCGAGATTCGTACCGTTCGCCTGCCGGCCAAGCTCGACCTTGCGGCCGGCACGGACGTGATGGTCGAGGTCGACTACAACAAGACGTTCTACAAAGGCTTCGCCGAGACGCAAGTCGTCTCCCTGGAGGCCGTGAAAAGCGGCGGCGCCGTCGTGCTCCGCCGGGCAGGCGGCGCCGAGGGCGGTCCGCTCTCCGTCGCCGACGAAGGGGACAAGGCCGGCGTCCCGGCGCTCGACGCAGGCATCCTCGTCGCCGTCCTCGCGGCGGCGGCGCTCGTCCTTCGCCGCCGGAGCTAGGCGTCAGACGATCGTCTGCTTCGCTCCCCTGGCGGAGCCGAGCGGCACGACGCCGGGACTCGCCTTGCGGGCCACGACCCCGACGCCTCCCGCGCGGGGCGTCTCCACGATGCCCTTCGCGACCGCGAAGCCCTGGAACGGGTCGTTCGTGACGAGGACGTTGCCGTCGAGGTCGGCGTAGTCGAGCACGCCGGCGAACGCGGCGCCCGCCGCGATGCCGAGGCTGGACTCCAGCATGCAGCCCATCATGACCTTGAGGTCGTGGTCCTTCGCGATCTTGACCATCCGGCGCGCCTCGTAGGGCCCGCCGCACTTGTTGAGCTTGATGTTGATGCCGTCGGCGGCCCCCTCCCGGACGACGCGCATGAGGTCGTCCGAGTCGAGCACGGACTCGTCGACGATCACCGGGATCTCGAACTCGCTCGCGAGGGCGGCGCTCTCCTCGAGGCGGTCGCGCGGAAGCGGCTGCTCCACGAAGTCGACATTGAGCCGCTCGAGGAGCTTGAGCCTTGTGCGCGCCTCGGCGAGGCTCCAGGCCTCGTTCGCGTCTACGCAGATGGACTTGTCCGGGTAGTGGTCGCGAAGGGCCTTGAGCGCCGCCTCGTCGTGCTTGCTCCCAAGCTTCACCTTGAAGACCTGCCAGCCCGCCTTGTGCCACTCGAAGGCTTCCTTGAGGACCTCGTCGGGCGTCCCCACGGAGATCGTTACGGAGGACGCGATGCGGCCCTCAGGGAGGTTGAGGAGCTTGTGGAGGGGGATGCGCCGGCGCGTCCCTTGCGCGTCGAGGAACGCGGTGAGGAGCGCGTTGCGGACGGACGGTTCGCGGGTGCCGCCGGGGACGTGCTCGGCGTCTTCCAGGATCCGCTCCACCCATTCGGGGTTCCGTTCGAACTCGAGGATGGCGCGCGTCGCTTGCTCGAGGGTCTCGCCGCACACGCGCGCCGAAGGCGATGCCTCGCCCCAGCCCGTTCCGCCTTCGTCGTCGACGAGCTTGAGGAGGAGGCTCTGGGCGGTGTCCGTGGAGCCCGCCGAGATCGTGAACGTGCGGGAGAGCTTCAGCGAGGCACTGTAGCCGGCGACGTGCGTAGGCGGTTCACCCCCGACTTCTTGACGCCCTTCGAGGCCTCGACGACCGCGTCGAGGAGAGGCCCCGGGCCGAAGCGCACGGGATCGAAGGCGGGCACGCCCGCCTCCTTCGCCGCTGCCTGGAGCGCCTTCTTCGCCTCCGCGTCGTCCGGGATGGCGAAGGTGGCGAGCGCGACGGCGCAGACCTTCGTGGCGTGGACGGGCCGGGTGAGCCGCTCGATCGTCTCGACGTGCCACGAGAGCGGACGGATCTTCTGCACCATCTCCTCCTCGTGGCGCGAATACTCGCCCAGCTGCTGCCGGCCGGCCTGATGGCAGAGGACGACGAGGTCCGGGTAGCACCCGTGGAGGAGGCCGAGGGTGACGCCCGAGTACGCGAAATGGTCGAGGCTTCCCTGCCCCTCGACGACGGTGAGGTCGGCGCCCTGGCGGTCGCATTCGAGGACGAGTTCCTCGGCCGCGCCCGCGACGAAGTCGCTGATGATGCGGTCGATGGGGGCGCCCGCGTCGCACCCGATCATGATCCCCGTCTGACCGGTGGCGGCGAAGGCGGCCTTAATGCCCCGCCGCTGGGCCTCGCGGGCGAGCTCGACGGCGGCCGTCATCTTGCCGCTGTTGCAGTCGGTGCCCATCGTGTGCACGACGAGCCCCTTGACGCTTGCGCCTTCGCCGGTCGCGATTCGGTTGGGCCGCGTCGGTCGGCGCACGTCCCAGATCTTCGTCCCGTGCTTCATCGCGAGTTGCGAGAGCTCGGCGTCGTCGCCGATGAAGGAGTGGAGCCCGCTCACGATCTGCATCTTGTTCTCGATCGCGAGCCGGAGCTCCGGGCGCCACGCTTCGGGAAGCGCCCCGCCCATGGGCGCGATGCCGATGATGAGGCATTCCGGGTTGAACTTGAGGGCGTCCCGCAGGTGGGCCACGACTGGAACGTTGCGGCCCACCTTGCCCACGAAGGCATCGGCGGTCTTCCCGGCCTTCGAACGGTCGATGACGGCGACGGTCTCGTAGTCTTTGGAGTAGCGCAGTATGCAGACGCCCGTCTTGCTCGTAAGGGGCCCGAACTTGTCGTGGGCGAGGATGGCGACGCGCACGTTTCGGTCAAATCCGGCCCGGCTTAAAAGGGCCGGGGCGGGAAGCCACAGCCGCCGCCCGGAAGGCCTAAACGCTCCGTGCGTCATCCTCGCATGGGGGCAAAGGCATGCGGGTAACAGCCTGCGCGATAGTGTTACTATTGGCTACGGGGGCTCTGGCGGGATGCGTCGACTCGGCGGCGACAACGACGGGCTCAGGGGGCGCTCCACCGGTCGCCGCTCCCGCCGAGGTCGACGAGAACACGGGCGCGATCGAGGGGATCGTCCATGACGATTCGCTCAACCCGATCGCGGGCGCCGTGGTCGCCGTCGGCGCGCCGCCCGTGGTCGAGACCGTCTCGGACGCCACCGGCCGCTTCTCGCTCAGCAAGGTCCCGCCCGGGACCCACAGCCTGTACGCCCAGAAGCTCGGTTACGACGCGTTCGTCAAGTCGGTGGGCGTCGTCGTCGGCGAGGTGCTGCAGGCCGACATCCTGCTCGTTCCCACGGCCATCATGGAAGGGTGGCACAACATCCTACACGAGGTCGGGCTCTTGGGCTGCGCGCTGAGCTGGCGGCCCGCGGTCCAATACTCGGGCGTGTCCGCGTGCGGCGCGGTAGAATCCCCGTACGACCGCTTCCTCATCGTGTGGAAGCTCACCGGCAAGGTCGAGGAATGGAAGAGCGTCGTCTTCGAGGCGGAGTGGCGGTCCACGCAGCCCGTCGGGGCCGGCCTCAGCATCAACTGGGAGGTGAACGGCTGCTCGAATGTGGGCACGGCCCGGTTCGCGCGGACCCAGGGCCAGAGCCCAGTCCGGGCGCGGCTCGACGACGTGCAGCTTGAGGACCGCCTCGAGAACGTGACGAGCGGCACCTGCGGGAAGAGCGTCTGCAGCAGCACGACCAAGAAGTGCGAGCTCTTCAGCCGGTCCTTCTCCTACCCGGACACGCTCGGGACGTCGTCGCCGGCGGACGTCGGCTTCACGTTCCAGCAGAAGCACGACCTCTACATCGCGGAGTTCTACAACGAGGTCAGTTCGGTGGACTTCTCGTCGATCGCGGATAAATGACGGGCCGACGGCCACATTCGGCCGACCCCCCTCAACCCTGAAGAACCCCGTCGGGTTTGGCGGGACCCATGGCAGCCCGGAGTTTCCGTGACCGTTGCTACGACGTGATTCGATCGATCCCCAAAGGCCGTGTCATGACGTACGGGGACGTGGCGTTCGCGATCGGGAAACCGGGCGCCGCCCGCGCCGTCGGGACGGCCATGCGCCTCAACCCGGATGCGCCGCGCACCCCGTGCCACCGCGTCGTGCCGTCGACCGGCGTCTTGGGCGAGTACTCGGGGCCGCGCGGGCCCGTGCGGAAGAAGGAACTCCTTCGTAGGGAAGGGGTCTCGGTGCGCTCGAACGGACGGATCGCGAACTTCGAAGAGGTCCGTTGGACGCCGTTGCGGAACTAGCCTTCTTGCTCGAGCTTCCGGCGCTCCTTGCCGATCGCGCCCTTGAACGTGTTGACGCGCGCGGACAGCACGCGGATCTTCGCCTCGAGGCTTGACTTCTTCATCTCGTACTTGGCGCGGGTGATCTTGCCGTCGTTGTGCTTGCCCTGGTACGCCTCGATCTTTTCGCGAAGCTGGCCGATCTTCTTCTCGCGCTTCGCGACGCCCTTCTCGAGCCGGCGGATGTACCAGTTGGTGGCTTTCGTCAACGTTTAGCGGGACGGGCGCCGCCCACTCAAGGCTAGCGACCGCTAGATCTCCACCTGGGAGCCGACCTCGACGACACGGTCAGGCGGGATGCGGAAGAACGCCGTCGCCCGCTGGCTGTTTCGCGACATGAAGGAGAAGATGTGGGTGCGCCAGCGGAGGGGCCACGGGCCCTTCTTGGGGACGACGCGTTCGCGGCCCAGAAAGAACGTCGTCTCCTTGAGCGGGAGCGGCATGCCCCGCTCGCTGAAGAGCTCGAGGAGGCGCGGCACGTTCGGGACCTCGAGGAACCCGTAGCGTGCGACGGCATGGTGGAAGCCGCGGCCGAGGTATTCGAGGCTGAGGCGCGCGCCGAGGCGGATGTACGGCACCCGCTCGAAGCGGACCGAGAGGAGGACGATGGTCGTGTGGAGGGTGCGTTGGTGTTCCAGGTTCTTGACGAGGGCGGTCGGCGTGACCTTGGGGTTGCCGGTCATGTAGACGGCGTTGCCCCGGACGCGTGTGACGGCCTTCGCGGTCATCTCCTCGAGGAACTTGGGAAGCGGCACGAGCTCCTTCTGGAGGCGCCGTCCCACGTTCTCGCGCACGTCCCACCACGTCACCATGAGGATGAAGATCCCGCCTGCGAGGGCAAGCGGGACCCATCCGCCCTCGAGGAATTTTGCGACGTTCGCGCCGAGGAAGGCGAGCTCGAGGACGAGGAACAGGCTGAGGACGAGGGCCGAGACGGCCGGGTTCCAGCCGAAACGCGAGGGCGCGACGACGTAGAGGAGGAGGGTGGTCACGATCATGGTGCCGATGATGGCGAGAGCGTAGGCGCCCGCGATCGCGGCGGACGACCGGAACGTGAGGACGAGGGCGATCGTGCCGACCATGAGCGTCCAGTTGATGGTAGGGACGTAGATCTGGCCGTATTCGGTCGCGCTCGTGTGGCGGATCTCGAGCCGGGGCCAAAGGCCGAGTTGGACGGCCTGCATCGTGAGGGAGAAGACGCCCGTGATGATGGCCTGGGACGCGATGATCGTCGCCACCGTCGCGAGGACAATGAGGGGGACGACGGCCCACGCGGGCGCAAGGAGGTAGAAGGGGCTCACGGTCGCGGCGGGGTCGGCGAGGATGAGGGCTCCCTGGCCGAAGTAGTTGAGGAGGAGGGCCGGGAACGCGACGGCGAACCAGGCGAGGCGGATGGGACTCTTGCCAAAGTGGCCGAGGTCGGCGTAGAGGGCCTCCGAGCCGGTCACGACGAGGAAGACGGCGCCGAGGACGAGGAAGCCATGGAGTCCCCCGGCGAGGAGGAAGTTGGCGGCGTAGGTCGGGTTCACGGCGGCGAGGACCGACGGGTTGAGGAGGATCCCGCGCAGGCCGAGGGCGGCAAGGGCGAGGAACCACACGAGCGTCAAGGGGCCGAAGAGGGCGCCGACGCTCGCCGTGCCGCGCCGCTGGGCGAAGAACAGGAGGGCAAGGACGGCGATCGTGCCGGGCACGACGAGGCCCGACAGCTCCGGGGCCGCGACCCGGATCCCTTCCATGGCGCCGAGGACCGAGATGACGGGGGTGAGCATCCCGTCGCCGTAGAGTAGGGCCGCGCCGAAGATGCCGATTAGGACGAGCGGGCCGCGCAGGTTGCGGCTTCGTGCGTCGCCGTCGCCGGACTCGTCGGGCGTGATGAGGGCGGTGAGGGCGAGGATCCCGCCCTCGCCGTTGTTGTCGGCGCGAAGCACGACGCCGAGGTACTTCACGGAGACGACGAGGACGAGGCTCCAGAGGATGAGCGACAGGACGCCGAGGATGTTGCCGGCGTCGGGCGCCACTCCGTAGTGGCCCGAGAAGCTTTCGCGGACGGCGTACAGGGGACTCGTCCCGATGTCCCCGTAGACGACCCCGAGCGCGGCGAGCGACAGGAACCAGAAGCGCTTCGGCGGCGCCGGCGGGTCGCTCTTGGCTGCTTCCGGCATGGAGCCCTCCTTGCGCGGAGGATTGGCCTCCTCGTTTAACCCTGTGCCGAAAGCCCGGACCTCGGGGAACGACGAACCCAGACACAGAAAAGTCAGTCGTTGAACCGCTTCGCCTCGTGCCGCCCGCGGCCAGGTCATTCACGCAATGAGCGCCCAGAGATGCGCAGGCACGAGCACGGCGGCCGGGTCGGTGACGTCAAAGGTTTGGCGCGTCGCGATGACGCGCAACGCCGACGCAGGGGCGGTCACTTTCATGACGGAACGTTTGGGTTGGTTGCGATACATTGCCTCCACCAAGACGAGGCGCGTTCCGAAATCGGCGACGATGTCGACCTCGGGGTCGTCGACGTATCCGATCGGCATCGTCTGGCTCTTGGTGATGTTGAACTGCAGGCGACGCGTGTGGTCGACGAGGACCGTTTCCACTAGTAAGCCCATGGCGGCATTGTCTGAGGTGACATCTTCCGTCGCCAGAACGCCGTGGTGGTGGCCGTACCAGCCGGGGTCTAGGAGGTAGGCCTTGTCCTTCGCTTTCGTCGGCCGCAGGTTCGAGTTCAGCGGGGCGAGTTGCTGCACGAGGAACGCGTCCTCGAGGATTCGTTTCCAATCGGAGACGGTGGTGTGCTTGACGCCGAGGGACATGGCGACGGCAGCGGCCACGAATTTTCCGCCGGGATTCGCCGCGATCTGCTGGAAGAGTTGCGTGAATTCCCGGGTCTTCGTCAGCTTGAGGCTGGCTGCGTCTTTGGCGATGATGGCGTTCCAGGCCTGGTCGAAGTGCGCGCGGCGTTGGCCTAGGTCGACGGGCTGGCCGGGGCGGACGCGAGGGTAGCCACCCCACACGCAGTAGTCTTGGAAGACCTTGCGAAGGAACGGATCGAGGGGCGGGTCTTGTCCGGTAACGAAGTCGTTGACGTTTGCCAAGGCTGCCCGCAACTGTTTGTCGGCCTTTGGCTCGCGGATGAATCCGCGCGCCTCCTTGGCGAGGGAGGCGACCTCCGACCAGACCTTGTCGTCCGCGTGGCGAAGACGATCGGGGTGCGTTTCAACGACTTCGCGGAACTTCATCGGAAAGATCGTCTGGGTTTGGATGCGGCCCTGGAAGTCCGCTTCGACGGGTCGAATCAGTTTCAGGGCGCTGCTGTCGGTCGCGAGTACGCGCCCGACCCGGCGGTGCCGATCCCAAGCCGCCTTGAGACGCCTGGACCAGTCGGGTAGGTCCTGGATCTTGTCGAACAGCAGAAACAGGGGTTGGTCTGGCGTGGGTGCGTGCTTCGCGGATAGAGCGGAGATGACTGCGTCGAGGTCCGTGCCGAGCTCTCGCAGAAGCGCCGGTTGGTCCCAGGGGATGACGGTGATGCTTGGAGGGGGGATTCCCTGGTCGAGTAGCCCTTTGACCACGTGGCCGAGTCCCGTGGTCTTGCCGACTTGCCGGGGGCCGGCTACGAGGGTCCACTGTCCCTGCGGAGGGTTAAGGAGCTCGCGGATCCAATGGGGCACGCTTGCGCGTCCGTGCGGGAAGGTTAGAAGAAGAGGGCTTGCGCGGCCCGTGTCCCAGTGGGTATTCCATGGCCGAAGCGAACCGAGCTCCATCGCACAGGATTTGTGCAAACACTATAAATGACTACTGGTAAAACTGCCCCTAAAAAGGCAGTTTATTGCTTAGAAAGTGACTGTAGAACGGATATCAAAGAAACCGCCCGCAGACCGGCGTTCATTCCCGTCGCGAGCCCGACGTTTCCGTATGTGCGAAGGCCAGGCGTCAGTCGCGATAGGTCGCGGGCACGAACAGGATGAGGGCCGTGAAGATCTCGAGGCGGCCCATCCACATGAGGACGTTTCCTACCATGCGGATCCCGAGGGCATCGCCATCGGCGAAGCCCGCGCCGGCGGTGCCCCAACCGTACCCGACGCCGCCGAGCGTCGCGGCGGAGCCGACGATGCTCGATTCGAGGTCCCAGCCGAAGAACGAGAGCGCGAGGGCCCCGCCGATGAAAACGGTTAGGTAGGCGAAGAAGAACACGATGACGCGGCGCATGGTCTGCTCGGTGAGGATCCCGCCCCCGAACTTGACGACCGAAACGGCCCGCGGGTGGAGGAGCCGCGTGACCTCGTAGAACGTGAGCTTGAGGAGGAGCTCGATCCGGGACAGCTTGATGGCGCCGGTCGTCGACCCCACCATGGCGCCGGTGAACATGAGGAAGATGAGGATGAGCTTCGCGCCCTCGGGGAAGAGGTTGGGGTCGGCCGAGTTGAACCCGCACGTCGCGATCGTGCTGACGACTAGGAAGAGGCCCTCGCGGAGCGCGAAATCCCAGGGCCGGCCGCTCACGAGCAGGAAGACCGCGATCGCGAGGAAGGCCGCGCCGATGACGCTGAGGAAAAAACGGAACTCGTGGTGGCGCAGAAGCACACGGAGCCCGTGCCGGACGGATCGGAAGTACAAGGGGAAGCTGACGGCCCCAAGGAACATGGCCGCCATCGCGACGAACGTGACCGCATGGGAATCGAAAGCGCCGATGCTGGCAGAGCGCGACGAAAACCCGCCGGTCGCGACGCCTGCGACGGCGTGGACGTAGGCCTCCCACGTGGCGGACTCCCAGCTGAGGCAGGGCGAGGAAGATGAGGGCAAGGCTCCGCGCGGTATGCGTGAGCTTGGGTTGCAGGCGCTCGACGTCCCCGCCCGTCTCGCTGCCGATGAGGCGCGCGCCCCCTTCCGTCATGCGGCTGATGACCGCGGTCGCGACGAGGACGATCCCGACGCCGCCGAACAGGTGCTGCGTGCCGCGCCAAACGTGCAGGCTCGGCGGGTACTGTTCGAGGGGCAAAGGCAGCGCGCTGAAGCCCGTCGTGGTGAGTCCGCTCATCGATTCGAAGAGCGCCACGGTCGGGTCGCGGGTCGCGCCCGTGATGAGGAACGGGATGGCGCCGAGGAGCGCGCAGTAGATCCAGCCGGCCGCCACGAGGAAGAGGGCCTCGCGCTCGCGAAGCTCCTTGCTGAGCTTGGCCCCGAACGTGCCCAGCATGAGCCCGAGCAGGAGCACGACGATGAAGGACAGGAGGTAAGATACGGTGGTGAAGCGGAACGCGACGGGGCCGACGTCAAGGACGTGCGGGACCTGGCGATCGAGCCACATGCTCGCCCCGGCAGGGATGAGCATGAAGAACGCGTAGACGCGGAAGATCGCCCCGAACGTGTGCGCGAGGCGCAGCCACTTCATTCGGCGCGTCCGCCCCGCAGGAGACGTTCAATCCGCGGAACCGCCTCGGTCAACGCGACGACGATAAGGCGGTCGCCGGCCCGGATCTCGTCGCTGCCGCGCGGGATGAGCACGTCGTCGCCCCGGACGATGGCCCCGATGATGCTCGAGTGCGGGAAGTCGAGTTTCTTGAGAGGCTTCCCGGCAAGCTTCGAGGCCTCGTTGACGCGGACCTCGAGGACCTGGACGGCTCCGCCGCCAAGGAGGGCGAGGTCGAGGGCGTCCATCCGGAGGGTCCACTGGAGGATGCTCGAGACGGTCGCCTGGCGGACGGTGAGGGCGAGGTCGATGCCCGTGTCCTCGACGAGCGACTTGAGCTGGGGCTGGTTGATGAACGCGACCGTGTTGCGGACGCCGAGTTTCTTCGCGACGAGCGCGGCGAGGATGTTGTACTCCTCGACGCGGTCCGCGCCGACGAACGCGTCGGCGGTCTCGACGGACTCCCCCCGGAGGACGGCGAGGTCGGTGGCGTCGCCGTTGATGACGAGCGTGTCCTTCACCTTCTCGAAGGCCTCCTGGGCCCGTTCCTTGTCCTTCTCGATGATAACGACCTCCATGTGCTTCTCGAGGAGCCGGGCGAGGCGGATCCCGATGCGCGTCCCGCCCGCGATGACGAGCCGCCGCATGCGCCCTGTCCGGTTGCCGGGACGCAGCCCGAGGGCCTCCTCCGCCTCCTTCATGGCCTCCGGGCTGAGGACGGCCATGAGGATCCGGTCCCCGCCCACGAGGACGTCGTGGCCCCGGGGGATGACAATCTCCTCTCCGTGGAAGATCGCGACGATGTTGATTCCGGGCGGGGGCTTGATCTCGGAGAGCGTCTTGCCCGCGATCGGGCTCGAGGCAAGGACCTTCGACTCGACCATCGCGATCTGGCCTTGGGCGAAGATGTCGGCGCTCGCGAGGGCGGGCGCGCGGAGGAGGTTCGCGACCTTCGTGGCCGCGACGAGCTCGGGGCAGACGGCGACGTCGATCCCGATGCTCTTGTACTTGTAGGAGACGACCTCGTCGAGGTACGTCTCGTCGGTGATGCGCGCGACGGTCTTCACGCCGAAGCTCTTGGCGAGCCCGCAGCCGATCATATTGGCCTCGTCGCTGCCCGAGGCGCCGATGAAAACGTCCGCCTTCCGGATGTTCGCCTGCTCGAGGGAGTCGAGGCTGGCGCCGTTGCCGTGGATGAGCATGGCGTCGAGGTCGGTGACCTTCTCGAGGACCGACTTGGAGCGTTCGATGACCGCGACGTCGTGGCCCTCGAGCCGTAGGGCCCGCGCGACGTGGTAGCCCACTTCGCCGGCGCCCGACATTACGACATACATCGTCGGTCTCCCGCCGAACCCTCCCTTTTTTAATAGGCTTGCCGACCCGGAGCCGGGCCACTTTCACCGACCCCCTCAAAGGATGGATGCCTTCGGGTGCATCCTGTGGGGGTGGTGTTTCCAATGCCGGCGATGCTCAAGGACCACGGGTCCTGCCCAATCTGCGCGCGGAACGTCCCCCGGGGAAACGCGACGTCGTTGCGCGAGTAATGGATGCCGACGAGCCAGGAGAGGATCTCGTCCCGACGGGCGGGCTTCCCTTTCGCGAGCCACACCATCAAGTTGCGGTACTCCCCCGGGTCCCCGAGGTTGTAGATGCAGGAGACGCTGGAGATGATGATGACGTCCTCGCGGCTCATCAGCGAGCTGGTCGCCGAGAGGCGCAGCCGGTCGAGCTCCTCGTTGATGGACGAGTCCTTCTCGATGTAGGTGTCGGTGGCCGGCACGTAGGCCTC
>JACPAO010000067.1 GCA_016180755.1 Methanobacteriota archaeon | reverse complement strand
CCCTTCGCCGCGCCCGCGCCACTGTAGCTCAGCCTGGCGGAGCGGCTGATTCGTAATCAGCAGGCCGTGGGTTCAACTCCCATCAGTGGCTTACCCCCGGGGGTTCAACACCCCCGTTTCTTGCATGACGACTCGCTAGTCATCCCTGAGTGCGACCGGTCGTCGTGCCGAAGGCCGCGACTACGACCCTGTCGAGGGCAAGGCCTGGCGGCGAAGGTTCGGAAGGCCGTCGAAGTCCTCGTCGGCGGAAACGATGGTGACGATGCCGGCCTCCATGGCCGCCGCCGCGTGGAGGGCATCGTTCGGCTGGAGCTTCGCATGGTCCCGCATCAGGCCGAGGGCCCGGCTCCAGGCGCGTTCGCCCACGTCCAAGATCTTGAGGCCCGGCATGGAGGCAAGCTGCCGGCTCTTTTGCAGTGCTTCCGCGCGGCCCAGGGGCTTCCGAAGGTTCCAGAAGACCTCATTGAGGACGACGGCTGTTGTGGCGGCCGGATGGTTCCCGTCCAGTTCCCGCAGCACGAGGCGGGCGGATTCGCCCCGGGTCCCCTCGTCCAATCGGGCAAAGAGGAAGACGTTCGCATCGAGGAATCTCATTCTTCGTAGGACTCCTCGAAGATCGCATCGAAGTCGACGTTCTTCGCAAGCCGCTTTTTCGGCCCGGAAAAGAACTCTTCCCATGAGGCGCGCGCGTTCTCCTTCTCGATGTGGGCGTGGCCTTCGTGCGTGAAGACGAATGCGGCGTCGCCCGGGCTGAGGCCGAGTTCCTCGCGGACGGCCTTGGGGATCACGATCTGTCCCTTGGAGCCAAGCCGGGTCCGGATTCGGGTCATACTCGTGGTATGAATATTACTAACATGTTGTATAACTTTCTTCCTGTGGGGCGTTTGTGTTCTTGGCGGCCAATGGGTCGCAAGCCGGCCACGTCCGGCCGGTCGTGCCCCCATGCGCCGGAAAGCACCGACAGCGCCGTCCGGGAGGCAGGCGCCGGGCTTCCCCGCATGACAACGCCCCGCACAAAAGGCGTTTCGTGGCCTCGACATTCAACGCGGCATCGCCAACCCTTATGTGGGGACGCTCCCCAGCGGCGCCCGATGGCACGCTACCTACTCATCCTCGCAATCGTGACCGGATTGACCTTCCCCGGCTGCCTGTCCGAGTCGGCCGACGGGCCCAAGGCGGCCGGCGACGTTCGCGACGCCGCGGGAAACGTCACGCTCCCCAAGACGGAAATCGAGGACTTCACGGTGACCTCGTGGGCGACCCCGGTCCGGGCCTTCAACCAGGGCGGCCCGGCGAAGCTCATCAAGCCGGACGCGAACACGACCGGCTTCATCGTCGAAGTCGCCTGGACCCCCGTGAACCAAGCGAGCACCAAGATGTCCGTGTGGATCCGGAAGGAAGGCGACGGCGCGGTCAGCCCGAACAACCCCACGTTTCTCGTGAACTCCCCGCCGCCCCTCAAACAGAAGGACGGCACGAGTCCCATCAAGATCCCACTGCCGAAAGACGCGTTCAAGGAACCCGTCAACTACCAAGTGTACCTCCGTTCCTCCGCCGACCCCGTCGGGGCCACCGTGAACCAGCCCGCGAAGATGTACCTCACGCAATTCCAAGACCTGTCCTTCAACGAGACCTACTCGGCGGTCCCGAAGTAGGCGGCCCCTCCCCAACAAACCGAGGGGTATCCATCCCGCGCCCGGCGCGGCCCAGCGCCCTTCACTCGACGCGTTCGAGCCGTCCGAAGAGGAGGGCCCGCCGCAGCGTCGGGTTCTCTTCGAGCTCTTCCGGCGTGAGCTCGAGCTCCTTGCCGAACCAGTGGCGCGCCCCGGTCGTCGGGTCCTTGAACCCCTCGCGCACGATGTACTTGTCGCGGTGCGGCCCGGGCGGCTTTGCCGTCGCGGTGACGCTGCGCGTCTCGGTGAAGGAACCCGGGAGGACCCGGATCTTGCCCCGGTCCATGAGCGCCGTCTTCGAGGTCACCGAGTCGAGGAGCCAGCGGTCGTGGCTTGCGATGAGGATCGCCCCCTTGAACGCGTTCAGGGCCCCGGCGAGGACCTCGCGCGATTCGAGGTCGAGGTGGTTCGTCGGCTCGTCGAGAAGGAGCAGGTTCGCGGGCTTGAGGACGGTCTTGAGGAGCGCGATGCGGGCGCGCTCGCCGCCCGAGAGCGTCCCGACCTTCCGTGGGAGGTCCGCGTCGGGCTGGAACCGGAACCGGCCGAGGAGGGCCTTGATGTCCTCGTCCTCGAGCTTGGGGCGCGCAAGGAGCACCTCGTCGCGGAGCGTCCGGTTGACGTCGAGGTCGTCGCGGTCCTGGGAGTAGTAGGCGCCCTTCACGCCCGGCGGGATGCGCACCGTTCCGTCGTCCTTGGGGAGCTTGCCGCTCAGGATCTTAAGGAGCGTCGACTTCCCGCTGCCGTTGGGGCCGACGAGTCCGATCCGTTCCCCCTTCGTGACGTCGAGGTCGGCGCCCAGGATGACGGGCTGGCTGCCGTAGGACTTCCGGAGGCCCTGCACGGCGATGATGACCTGCGTCGAGCCGCCGCCCGAGTCGAACCGCAGGTCCATCGTGTGCCGCTCGACGAGCGGGTCGGGCGCGCGCGCGAGCTTCTCCTGGTACTTCTCGAGGACCTTGAGGCGGGCCGCCATCTGGCCGTCGAAGCGTTTCTGGTGCCGGAACTGCTGCACCACCTCCTGGGCCTGGCGCGCCTCGCGCTCCATCCGGTCGCGCTCGCGGGCGACGCGGTCCCGGTTCTGGGTGCGAAGCGACACGAAGTCCTCGTAGTTGCCCCAGTAGGTGCTCACGGCGTTGCGGTCGACCTCGAAGACGCGCTCGGCGACCGCGTCGAGGAACGCGCGGTCGTGCGCGACGATGAGGACCGTCCCGTCGAACCGGCGCAGGTGGTCCTCGAGCCACTCGATCGTCTCGACGTCGAGGTGGTTCGTGGGCTCGTCGAGGACGACGAGGTCCCCCTCGTGGACGCCGGCAAGGAGCCGCGCGAGGAAGACCCGCGTGCGTTGGCCGCCGGAAAGGTCCTTCACGGATCGGCCAAGGAATGCGTCGTCGATGCCGAGGGCCTCGACGATGGAATGCTCCTCGATGCCGCCGGGGGAGGTGGATTCGCGTTTCGCCCGCTGCTGGAGTTCGGCGAAGCGCTCCAGGACCGTCTCATAGCCGGGTCGGGTGTAGAGGTCGGGGTCGGCGATCTGGGCCTCGAGCTCGGCGAGTTCGGCGGCGATCGCGGGCGGCACGGCGGCCGAGGCCCCGAGGATGTCCTGGACCGTCGCCCCCGGTGGGACGACGGGATGCTGGTCGAACCAGTGGGTCCGCACGGATTCGTCGATCTCGACGAGGCCGTGGTCCACCCGGTCGCGCCCCGTGAGGATCTTGAGGAGGGTCGACTTGCCGGCCCCGTTCGGGCCCACGACGGCGATGTGCTCGCCCGCCTCGATCTGGAACGTGGCGTTCTCGAAGAGGCGGCGCCCGCCGTAGGCCTTGTCGACCTCGACGAAACGGGCCAGGGGGCGTGCCACGGCGCGGCCGAGGCGGGCCCGGTCTATGAGGTTGATGGTGGGGCTGCGGGGGCCGAGACGCGGCTCGCCGACGCCGCTCCGACCGCGATGGGCCCTCGTGACAGCGGCACGCGGAACGCGAAGGTGCTGCCGCGACCCTCGCCCGCGCTCTCGGCCTTGATGGTCCCGTCGTGCGCCTCGACGATGGCGCGGGTGATGTAGAGGCCGAGGCCCGTTCCGGACCGCGTCTGCTGCATCTTGTCGTGCGCCTGGCTGAACGCCTGGAAGAGCCGCGCGAGCTGGTCCGGCCGCATGCCGAGTCCCGAGTCGCCGACCTCGACGTTCGCGAAGCCGGACTCCGGCCACGCATGGATCCTCACGGTGCCGCCCGCGGGCGTGAACTTCACCGCGTTGCTGAGGAGGTTGTAGAGGACCTGGATGAGCCGGTTCGAGTCACCCTCGATGGCGAGTGTCGGCGCCACGTCGGCGGTAAGCGTGAGGCCGGCGCTCTCGGCGGGGAGGCGGAACAGCTCGACCATCTCGGTCACGACGGGCGCGAGGTTCATGGGGACGCGGTTCACGCGGAACCGTCCGGCCTGAAGGCGGGCGCTGTCGAGCATCTCCTCGACGAGTTGGCTCAGGCGGTCGAGGTTGCGGTCGATCATGGCGATGGACTGTCGCTGCGTCTCGTTGAGGCCCTCGGCCTTCTGCGTCCGTAGCATGTGGAGCTGGATCTTGATCGGCGTGAGGGGCGTCCACAATTCGTGGGCGACCGAGTTCATGAACTGGGTCTTGAACTGGTCGAGCTCCTTGAGCCGCTGCACCTCCTTCGCTTGGGCGACGGCCTCGAGGTGCTCGGCCTCCGCCTTGCGTTCGGCCGTGACGTCGCGGAAGCTCCACACACGGCCCACGGCCTGGCCGCCGATGGTCTGGGGCTGGGAGTAGCGCTCGAAGATGCGGCCGTCCTTGAAGGCGAGCTCGTCCCTGCTGCGCGCGGCCGGGTTCGCGTACAGTTCCTTGATCTTGGCCACGAAGGCCTGGGGCTCCTTGAGCTGGTCGAGGACGAAGCCGATGGCGCGTTCGTCGTCCCGCGAGGCGATGATCTCGGCCGGAACCCGCCACATCTCGACGAACTTCTTGTTGAAGCTCGTGATCTTGTTGTTCGTGTCGACCACGAGGATGCCGTCGGCGGTGGAGTCCAAGGTCGCGTTGAGAAGGGAAACCGTCTGCAGGAGCTGCGACTCCCGCTCGGCGATCTCCTTCGCCTGCCGCTGGGTCTTCACCGCGAGGTCGCGCATCTCGAGCTTCTGCTCGGTCTGCTCGAGCGTCTCCTTCGAGAAGAGGGCGCCGATCATGCCCACGAAGAAGATGTACGCGAGCCGAATGATGACGATGGGGAAGTGCGCCACAAAGTCGCCGAGCGCCACGAGGAGCGCGAGGTACGTCCCCGCGTAGAGGGCGGAGACGGCGAGGGTCGTCCCGTAGTCGAACCGGAACGCGACGGCGGCAAGCGACACGTACCACAGCACGTAGAACGGCGACTCGTAGCCGCCCGTCCCCGCGAGCCAGAGCGTGATGAGGACGGCGTCCGTCACGGAGGTGAACGACGCCGAGATGAGCACCGGGTACCGTTTGTACGGCCGGACGAGGAGGACGAAGAGGGCGTAGGGGATCGCGACGGCCGACACCGCATAGGCGAGCCACAGGACGCTGCCGGTCTTGTCCATGAGGCCGAAGAAGACGGCGATGTTGAGGGCGATGATGGCCGCCCGGATCCCCGCGAGGCGGTGCTCGGCCGCGAAGGCCTTCTCCCGCGTCGCCTCGCTCGCCTCGCGAAGAAAGCCCATTCGGGACCTAGGCACCACCTCCTCTGGTTTGGAACAAGGGTTTGAGGGACCTCCCTGAGGGCTCATATGGGTAGCGCCCGGGGGACGGGGGTCGCCCCTTTGAGCGTCGTCCCATAATTCCTATTCGGCCCGGGGCCTTGAACAAGTTTCCTGCTCGCGATGCCGACGGACCCAAGCCTCCCCCAGTCCACTGGCGGCCTCCAGCCAGGCCGGGCCGTGTTCCGCGGCATGGTGCTCATGGTCGGCCTATCGCTGCTCGTCGCGATGCTCGCCCAGCGCCACGAGCCCCCGAGGCAAGGCCTCGAGGCGCTCCAGGACGACGACGCGATCCTGGTGGGCGCGTGGCTCGGCGACTGGCCCACCGACGATCGGCCCCTCGTCGACGATTTCCAGACGAGGCACGATGTGGACCTCGATCTCGTGGACGTGTTCATCGACTTCTACACGCCCTTCCAGAACGTCTCTCACACGGTGCACCACATCGCGGCCCGGGGCGCCATCCCGATCCTTTCGTGGGAGCCCCATGGCTTCACGACCGTCGAGATCGCGGAGGGCACGCGGTCCTACTGGCTTCGCGACGGGACGAAGACCACGGTCCAAGCCTACCTCGCTTCGTTCGGGGCGGGCCTCTGCCAGGCCGCGAAGGAGACCGGTCAGCCAATCTTCCTGCGCACCCTCCACGAGATGAACGGGTTCTGGTACACGTGGGGGCAGACCTGGGAGGACAAGGCGGGGCACCGGCCCAATACCGAGGAGAACTACCGGCGCGCCTGGGTCAAGATCCACGACGCAGTGAAGAAGCCGTGCCCGGACGGAGTGAGGCTTGTCTGGGCGACGAACCATTTCAGCCTCGGCGAAGGCGCGTCTTTCACGGGCACGTACCCCGGCGACGCCTACGTCGACTTCGCCGCGATCGACGGCTACAATTGGGGCGGGAACGCGGACTGGGGCTGGCAGACGTTCGACACGATCTTCAAGGAGCCCTACTGCGCCGTCGCGCGGGTGAGTTCGAAGCCAATCCTCATCGCCGAGCTGAGCTCCACCGAGAAGGGCGGCAACAAGTCGCAATGGATCCGGGAGACCCTCGCCGGGTTCCACGACGGCAAGTATCCCGACGTGAAGGGGTTTGTGTGGTTCAACGACGACAAGTTCGAGGTCGAGATCAACGGCCCCATGGATTGGCCCGTCGACTCGAGCCCGTCCGCGGCGACCGCGTTCGCGGAGAGCGTGGAGGCGATCCGGGCCGAGACGTCCGGAGCCGGGACCGACGCGGCCCCCGTGTGCGGCGGCGCCTCGGGCCCACAACCTTTTTAGGCCGCCGGCCACCGTCGAGCGTCGTGCGATACGCCCTCGCCGCCACGGCCCTCATGCTCGTGGCCGCCATGCCGACGGTAACCGCCCAGGAGCCCGTCGACCAATGCTCGCGCCAATGCGACCCCCACGGCACGGACGTGAACGGGCCCGGCACCAAGGCGGCAGGGAACGTCAACGTGATCATGTACGCGCACTACGAGGACATCCTCCAGCCCGCCCCCCTCAACACGGTCCCACCCGAGCCGGGCCACGAAACGGATCTGCGCGGCCGTTTCATCATGCCAATCCTCGTGACCAAGACGGGCGCCGGTTGCCAGGTGGGCCAGTGCTTGGACGTCCGGTTCGACAACAACAAGTTCCAATGGTCGTTCTGCCCCGGTACGATCGAGTTCACGGCCAAGGGCTGGCGCACCCTCTGCCATGCGCGACAACTCGGGGCCCCGCTTGAACTCGGGGCCGCCTCGATCCCGGTCTACTTCTACCTCAGCGCCAACACGGTCCCCATCGACGATGGCTCGGCGCCGAGGGCCGGGGTGATGCCGAACGTGGGCCTCTACGCCCGCCTTTTCCAGGGGGCGCGGGAGAAGCCGCTCATCGTCGCCGAGGCAGCGCCACCCCAAGCCGCCGGATCGACGACGCTCGTCGTGGTCCCCGGACGGCCGAGCGTGTACGAGCTGCGCGCGGACATGCGCGTCGTGCGGCCCACCATCGACGAGGAGACCGCGAACGACGGCCGGGGGTTCACCGTCGAGGTCCTTCCCTACCAGGTCCACACGACGGTCGCCGAGTTCGCCCAGGCCGACTGGCGCGTCCACACCGGCCCCAAGTTCCCGCCGAGGATGATCCTGCCCCTTGTCGAGCCGCTCTCGGTCGAGAAACAGACGGTCGAGCGCGAGGGCCCGACGCTCCACTACGCCGTCACCGCCCTCGACGCCCTCGGCTCGTACGACCTCGACGCCTCCACGGCCCGGCTTCGGGTCTCGGGCGAACGCGAACTTCCGGAATCGGCCATCGAACTCGTCCACGTCCGGCGAAGCACCGACCACGACGGCGCCTCCAGGCCGGTCACCTTCTACTACGACGTCGTGCCCGAACGGCCGTCCGGCAACCTTTCCTTCGAGTTCCGGGTCCGCAACGGGCAGGGCACGTTCGAGCTCGTCGCCACCACGACGTTCGAGTTCGCGAGGCTCGAAGGCGCAAACGTCCTTCCGAGCTGGGGCCTCCTCGTCGTGGTCGGAGCGCTTGCGTGCGTCGCGTTCCTCCGACCCCGCGTCGCCTAGGCCGGTCGCGAATCGAGGGGCACGAGCATCTTCCGAAGGCGTCCTTCGCGACGGACGTCCACCTGGACCGATTCGCCGGGCTTTTTCTTGGCGATCTGGCTCTTGAGCTGCTCGACGCTGTGGAGGGTCTCTCCCTCGAGGCCCACGATGACGTCGCGCTCCCGAAGTCCCGCCGTGGCGGCCGGCGAACCTTTCTCGACCGAGAAGACGGCGACGCCGCGCGGTTCGTCGAGGTCGTTCGCCTTCGCGACCATCGGGGTGAGGGTGATGCCGCCGATGCCGAGCCACGGCCGGTCGCGGTTCGGGTCGGCCCGCGCGTCCTCGAGCAGGGCCTTGACGCGGTGGATGGGGACCGCGAAGCCGATGCCCTGGGCCTGCGGGATGATGGCCGTGTTGATGCCGATGACGCGCCCCTGCGAGTCGAGCAGCGCGCCGCCCGAGTTGCCGGGATTGATGGGGGCGTCGGTCTGGAGGAGGTCCTCGATGACGGCGCCGGGGCCGGCGAGGTTGCGGTGAAGGGCGCTCACGACGCCCACGGTGACGGTGGGTCCGTTGAGCATCTGGCCGAACGGGCTCCCGATCGCGATCGCGAGCTGCCCGACGCGCAGTCTCTCCGATTCGCCCATCTCGGCGGCGCGGAGGCCCTTCGCTTCGATCCGCAGGAGCGCGAGGTCGGCCTCGGGGCTGCCCGCGACGAAGTCGGCGTCGAAGCGGCGACCGTCCTGGAGCGTGACCTCGGCGCGGCGCGCGTTCCGGACGACGTGGTGGTTCGTGACGATGAGGCCGTCCTCGGACAGGATGACGCCGCTTCCGATCCCTTCGATCGGGAACGTCCGCAGGTACTGGTCGCGCGCGACCTGCACGGTCGCGATCGTGACGACGCTGGGTCCCACGTTGTCGACGACCTTCGTGATGGTTTCCTCTAGTTGGGTCAACGGCATGGCGGTTCTCCTCGCGGGGAAGGAGGGTGGGGGAAAGAGGGCCGCCCTACGGGTGGGACGGCGGCTCGGGGCCCATCGGGCCCGGGCTTGGGTGCCAGGGGAACTTGGGTTCCGTCTTCATTCCTTCTTGATCTCCTTGAGACGTTCCTTCACGCCCTGGAGCTCGCTCTCGAGTTCCTTGGCGTAGTTGTTGAGCCAGTCGAGCTTCTCTTCCTTCGTGAGGTAGCGTCGGCCGCTGAAGCCGGGTCCGCAACAGTTTCCGTATCCCATGGTTTCTACATCCTTGGGCCTTGGGCCCAACCTACCAGGGTCGCCCGTCGTTCTTGTTGACCGCGTAACGACGTGAGCGGGTCACCCGGAAACCGGGTCACATTGAAAGGGGGATTCGACGTTGTAGAGGTGTGCTCCTCCCCCGGCGCGACGACCTTCGCCGCCCGGCCGTACTGTTCCTCCTTGCCGCCAACCTCGTCCCCGTCGTCGGCGTCCTCGCGCTCGGCTGGAGGCTTGCCGACATCCTCCTCTTGTTCTGGCTCGAGAGCGCCATCATCGGCGCGTACAACATCGTGAAGATGCTCCTCATCGGCGACCCCAAAGCGGCGGGCCTCGTCCCCTTCTTCATCATCCACTATGGCTTCTTCATGTTCGGGCACCTCGTGTTCCTCAGCGCCTTCTTCGTAATCGGCCTCGACCCGAACAACTTCTCCGGCGGGAGCCTCGCCCTCGTGCCCGAGGCCCTTCGCCGGACGTCGCCGGCGGCCCTCGCGCTCGTCGTGAGCCACGGCGTCTCGTTCGTCAACAACTTCCTGCGCGGCGGCGAACGCAAGACCACGGAGATCGGCCGCCTCATGTTCGCGCCCTATCCGCGCATCTTCGTGATGCACCTCACCATCCTGGCGGGGGGTTTCGCCATCCTCACGCTCGGCGAGCCCTGGTTCGCGCTCGTCGTGCTCGTCGCGCTCAAGACCGGCGTCGACCTCGTCGCGCACGTCTCGCAGCACGCGAAGTGGTCACGTCCGGCCGCCGTGCCGACCGCGACCGAGACGCCCCTTGCCCCGACGCCGGTCGTCGCGGAGCAGCCGACGATGCGTCCGCACGGGCCCCGACGCGGCTGATCGGGCGCCAAGGCCCTCGACGCTGTAGCGTCTACGGGGACTTCGCGATCGCCTGGGCGTGACGCTGGAGCGCCGCGACCCCTGGAAGGGCCTTCCCCTCGAGGAACTCGAGGCTCGCCCCGCCGCCCGTCGAGACGTGGGTGACCTGGCCCGCGAATCCGCACTGTTGGATCGCCGCCGCCGAGTCCCCGCCGCCCACGATCGTCGTGCCGTCGCAGTCAGCCGCGGCAGCGAACACGCCGCACGCCCCGGCCGAGAAGTCCTTGACCTCGAACACGCCCATGGGACCGTTGAACACGACGGTCTTCGCCTTCACGATCCGCTCGGCAAACAGCTTCACGGTCTTCGGGCCGATGTCGACGCCCTTCCAGTCCGGAGGGACCTCGCCGAAGGGGACGACCTTGTTCTCTCCGTGGCCCTTGATGTTCGTCGTCGCGACGACGTCGACCGGCAGGAGGAACTCCACGTTCCGTTCGCGCGCCTCCTGGAGGATCTGCTTCGCGAGGCCGAGCTTGTCCTCCTCGACGAGGCTCGCCCCGACGCGGCCGCCCTTCGCCTTGCTGAACGTGAAGGCCATCGCGCCGCCGATGAGGATCGTGTCGACGCGCGGCAGGAGGTTCTTGATGACGTCGATCTTCCCGCTCACCTTGGAGCCGCCGACCGCGGCGACGAAGGGCTTCGCGGGCTTCGCGAACAGGCCGCCGAGGGCCTCGAGCTCCTTGCGCATGAGGTCGCCAGCGTAGCTGGGAAGGTGTTGGGCGACACCCTCCGTGGAGGCGTGCGCTCGGTGCGCCGTGCCGAAGGCGTCGTTCACGTAGAGTTCGCCAAGGGAGGCAAGGGCCGCGACGAACTCGGGGTTGTTCTCTTCTTCGGCCTTGTGGAAGCGCAGGTTCTCGAGGAGGAGGACCTCGCCGTCCTTGAGCTTCTTCGCGGCCGCCTCGGCGCGCTCGCCGATGCACTCGTCCACGAAGGCGACCGGTTTTCCAAGGAGCTTCCCGAGGTGGTCGGCGACGGGCCGGAGGCTCATCGAGGGCTCGCGCTTCCCCCCCGGGCGCCCGAGGTGCGAGCAGAGGACGACGCGGCCGCCCGCTTTCATGAGGCGCTGGATCGTGGGCAAGGATTCGCGGACGCGGAGGTCGTCCGTGATGCGGCCGTTTGCTTCAAGGGGCACGTTGAAGTCGACGCGCACGAGGACGCGGCGGCCGTGGAACGCGCCTTGGTCGAGGGTCAGAAACGGTTTCATGGAATGCCTCCCGGCGGCCAAAACCAAGCCCTTGCTATTAAGGACTGCCCCGGGGGTTTCGCGTTTTTTCCGCGAGTTCCTGGTAAAGGGCCATGTGCCGGACCGCGACCGCCTCGGGGGCGAACCTCTCCTTCGCCCAGGCGAAGCATCGTGCCCGGTCGATCTCCTTGATCCGCCCCAGTGCCGCCGCGAGGCCGTCCTCGTCGGCGGCGAGGAACCCGGACACGCCCTCGCGGACGACGTCCGGGGCGCTCCAGTACGCGTCGCTCGACACGACGGGCGTCCCGCAGGCAAGCGCCTCGAGGACGACGAGCGGCATGCCTTCGCCGTAGCGGCTCGGGAAGACGAGCGCCTGGGCGCGCTGGAGGAGGGCCGTGCGGTCGGCGTCGGACACGACGCCCAGGTATTCGACGTTCGAGGAAAGGTGGGGGCGCACCTCGCGTTTGAGGAACGCCGGGTCCCCCGGGCCCGCGATCCGGAGGCGGACGCCCGCCTTCTTGGCGACGCGTATCGCGGTCGCAACGCCCTTCTCGGGGGCGAGGCGGCCGACGTACGCCACGTAGTCCTCCGGCTGCGCGTGGAACGCGAACTCGGCGATGGCGTTCGGGATGAAACGGCAATTCGGGATGCCGTGCCGATGCGCGTAGGCCACGTGGCGCGTGCTCTGGACGATGAAATGGGGGGCCCGCCGGCGCATCCGCAGCCACAAGGAGTAGGGCCGAACGTAGTAGGGGAAGCTCCCGTGGTAGGTCTGGACGACGCGGGGATGCGCGCGGAGCAGGCGCTCGATGAACCGGTAGCCGGTCCAGTTGTCGTCACCGATCCAATGGTTGTGGACCACGTCGAAGCCGGCCAGCTCCCGGTCGTCGCGAAAGCTGCCCTTGAGGTACGGCCGCGTCGCGTAGTCCGGGCGGCCCTTCGAGCCCTCTCGAGCCCAGACGACGACCTCGTGGCCCGCCCGGGCGAGGGCGCGGCCCAGGATGTCGACGGCCCGCTCCGTCCCGCCGAAGGTGTCCGGCGGCGTATGCGAGCGGCGCGCCGAGAGAAGGGCGATCCGCACGGCGCCGAGCACGCGACAGGCCTTTTTAGGTGATTGGGGGTCCGCTGAGAACGATGCGCGCATCGGGTGCCGTGGGGGCAGGCCTTCTGTTCGTGGTCATCGCAGCGTGCGTCGCCCCCGAGGAGGGCGCCGGTTCCCCGACCACCTCGACGACGAAGCCGGTCCCCGTGCCGAAGGGCTTCGAGCTCGTGGCCTCGTTGCCGCAGGCCATGTGCTGCCAGGGCGCCGCTTGGGGCCCCGGCGTGTTCCTCGTCGCGGGCGGCCAAAGCGCCGACGGTTCCCCGACCGACGCGCTCCTCACGTTTAAGCCCGGGGAGAGCGCGGTCGCGTCGCTCGGGAAGCTGCCGAGCGCGCGCTACGGCTCCGCGGTCGTCTGGACGGGGACGCATTTTCTCGTCTTCGGCGGCCGCACGGCAAACGCCGCGACGAAGGAGATCCTGAAAGTGGATCCGACGACCGGCGCGGTGACGAAGTTCGGGGCGTCCCTTCCCGGCGCGTGGACGTTCACGACGGCCGTCTGGGACCACCGCGATCTCCCGTTCCTCGCGTGCCGCGGAGGCTGCGCGTACGTCTTCGGCGGCGTGAACGAGGGCGCCTCGTCCACGTCCTTCGCCACCGCGATCTTCCGGTTCAGCCCGGCCGAGCCGGACAACTCGAAGGTCCTTTCCTCGACGCTGCCCGCGGGCCGCAGCGGGGTCGCCGCGTTCTTCGACGACGAGATGATCTACATCCTGGGCGGCCGGGGCGCCGACGGCCCCGTCGACGACATCCTCCGGCTCGACCCGCAGGCCGACACGATCGAGGCCGTGGGGAAGCTTTCCGTCGCTCGGCAGGACGCGACGGTGCTCTGGGACGACCGCTCCGCGTTCCTCGTGGGCGGAACGACGCGCGACGAGCCCCAGACCGCCGGGATCCTCCGGTTCGACCGCGCCACGCTTCGCGCGGAACCGTACGGCCTGTCGCTCCCGTCGCCGCGGTCGCGCGCCGCAGGCGGCATGGGCGGCCACGGATACGTGTTCGGCGGGGACGTCGCCGAGGGGAAGTCGGCCGACGTCCTGCGGATCGAGTGGGGCGTCCCGTAGCGGCGGTGTCTACGCGGCCTTCGACGCCGGGCCGCGCGTCGCGCCGCGAGCCGATTTCTTGAGCACGAAGACGCACTCCCGCGCGCGTCCGATTCTCATCTGCCGTCCGAAGAACTTGGGGATGTGGTAGCAGGAGTTGAAGAACCGGGTGAGCTGGAAACCGCGCTGCCCGACGAACGCGTCCTCGAGGGACAGGCCCTCGACGTAGTACCGGTGCCGCGACGGCTTCAAGACGCCGGTCTCGGGGGCGGGGAGCATGAAGTCGAACGTGCCGAGGTCGAAGTAGCGGAAATGGTCGAGGACGCCGAGGCCCCACGTCTTGTACGGGACGCGGATCATGCAGCGCCCGCCCGGGGCAAGGACGCGCCCGACCTCGAGGAGGAGGCTGCGCAGCGGGTCCTCGCCTTCGACGACGCCCGGGATGTGCTCGATGAAGTGGCTGAGGAGGACGAAGTCGAAGGACTCGTCCTCCCAGGGCCAGGGGAACTTGAGGAGGTCCGCGCGGACGTCGACCTGGATCGCGAAGAGGTCGGCGTTCACCCAACCGGGCTTGTAGTCGAGGCCGCTGCACGCGTTGAGCCGGCGGCCCGTCGTGGGCCAGTAGCGCTTCATGCGCCGCGTGATTGGCCGGACCGGCCCCGCCGCCTCCGTCACCGTGGGCCTCCCGATGGCGGTGCGCAAGGCGTCGTCGATGCGGGGCCCATGTCGGGCGGGCCAATTCTTGGGGGTACTTGAAGGGTTCGCGCGCCACGCGTCGCCTCGGTTGCTTAATCAAGAAGGCGGCGCGTTCCGCCGGGCGTGGGAGCCCCGCCGATCTCGGCCTGCACGACGCACCTCAACGACTGGCCGGGCGTCCGAAACTTCGTCGAGAGCCTCCTGCCCCAGTTGGGGCCGGACGACGAGATCGTCGTCGTCGACGCGGGAAGTGAGGGCCCGTCGCGGGCCTTCCTCGAGGACGTCGCGCGCCGCGACGAACGCGTGAAGGTCGTCGTCGACCCCGGCTGCCTGCGCGGCGCCGGACGCGACCGCGCGTGGCGCCTCGCGAAGAACCAAATCGTGCTCCACTGCGACGCGGACCGCACCTGGCGCCCCGATGGGTGGGCCCGGCTTCGCGGACTCGCCTCGCGGCTTCGCGCGGGCCCCGTCAAACTCGTCTCCCCCCTCACGGAGCACCAAGGCTGCGGCGGGTGGCTCCTTCGGCGCGACCAGCTCGAACGCGTAGACGGCTACGACACGACGCTGCAATACTTCGAGGACGTCGACCTCGACAAGCGCCTTCGCGGCCACGGCCCCGTGCCGGACGCCGACTTCGACGCGTACTCCTTCGACGACAAGTCCAAGATGCGCAGGATCTCCGTGAACGTCCGGTACTACCGCGAGATGTTCCGGGACGGAGCGAGGATGCGGATCGACCGCGACTACCTCGCACGGCCGAGCCGCGGCCACCTGCGACGGACGCTCCTCGTGTGGTTCGTCGGTCGGCCCGCCTATCGACGCGGGCGACGGCTTCCCCCCGCGCGGAGCGTCGCCCAGAGCGGGCCGGGGCCGACCTGACCGCGCCTCCCTAACGCCTCCGGACCTCGAGGCACCCTAAGGCCGCGCAGCCACCCGCGACAGGCCCCGCGCCGATATTCCTCTACGAATCGCAACGGTCCTCGAAGTCATGCAGGGCCAAGCTTCAAATACCGTCCGGCCCGCTTCGCTTGGAGCCACGCGGTGTCGCGCCGCGGTGGACCACGATAGGGTGCTTGGATGCTGCGCAGGGCCGGACCGTTCGCTCGCGCCTGGTGGCTTCCCCTCGGTGCCCTGCTCCTCGTACCGCTTTCCGCAAACGCACAGACCGGCCCCGACGCCGCCACGCCGGGCGCCGAGCCCGTCCTGGACGTTCCCCCCGAAGTGGGCTACCTTCTCGCCCTTCCCGAACACCTCGACGACGCCGCGTACCTACAGGCCGCGGTGAACGCCCAACTCGACCACCAAGGACGCGAACCCGCTGGCGCCTCACCGCTTGCCCAGCGCGGGCTCCCGCCGGACGCGACGAACCGCGACATGCAGATTACGTGCGACGTGACCGGCGACGGAACCCTCGACTTCCTCGTGAACGAGTTCGAAGGCGCGGGGGCCGCGACCGTGAAGGCCCTTTCCGGCTCGGACGGGTCGGAGCTCTGGCGGCAGGACAACCAGCAGTACTCCTACCCGGCGACGGACGAATACAAGCGCGCCGGCCGGGCGCCGCCCCTGACCCCCGACAACGTCCAGCCCACGCTCGACGCCAACGGCGACGGGGTCTGCGACGTCTTGACGCTCGGCTACCGCACCGACGGGACGGGCACGCCGGTCGGATCCGTGTCCGTGCTCAACCTCACCGGCGTGATCCGCCTCCTCGACGGGAAATCCGGCGAAGAGATCTGGAAGCGGCCGATCTACGCGGACCGCGTCCGCGCCCAGCTCCTTCGGGTCATCATCAACATCCCGATCGCGGACGTATTCGTCCTACGGAACCTCCCCACGGGCTTCCTGCCCTTCGATTCGCCGGACGGGCCGCGGCTCGTGTACAAGACGACCGACGTCTACTACGCCATGGCGCAGAGCCCCTTCAACGTCTTCACGCGGCTGCGCTACGAGACCATGGCGAACGTCGAGCACGTCCACGTCTTCGACGCGACCACGGGCAAGCTCCTCTGGCGGCGCGACATCGAGGCCGACCAGGACTCCCGCTGGACGGACTTCACCTGGATCACGGGCGCGGCGGACCTCGGCGGCGGCGACGAGCCCGAGGTCGTCCTCGACCAGTACCGGATCAGCAACCCGCGTGGCACCGAGGTCGACGCGCGCCGGATCCCCCTCTTGAACCGGACCTTCCCGGAGCCCTTCTACCGCTTCGGCCGCGGGATGAACATGCTCGCGCTCCGGGGCGAGAGCGGCGCCGACGCCTGGTCGCAGGAGATCTTCCGAGAGGGCGCGCTTCGCCCGAACCTTCCCCGCGAGGAGCAGTACGAGATCCTTCAATGGACCCACGGTGAGATCCTCGAGGACGTCACCGGCGACGGCCGTCCCGACCCCGTGGCGCTCTACCTCACGCGGGAGGCGGGCATGACGCGGACGATCAACGGACGGTTCCTCACGCACGTCCACCTCGTCGACGGCGCGAACGGCCGCGAGGTGTTTGGCGAGCGTGACGTCAAGTTCCAAGGCTGGGGCTACGTCGCGAGCCTCGGATCCGGCGCCGACGGCGTGCCGAGGCTCGGCGGCGGCTTCGTGGACCTCCCGACGAACGCGCTTCCTATCGCCCGGTTCCCCCAGAAGGACGTGCGGATCGTCGTCATCGACGCGCGGGACGGGACGACGTTCTGGACGTACGCCGAACGGTTCGCCCAGGACAATTACCTCTCCTACGCGCTCACCCTCGACCAGTACGCGCACGCCCTCGCCCCGCATGACTGGGACGGGGACGGCATCCGGGATCTTCTCACCCCGAGCCAGTACCGCGGCCCCGGCCAGGAGCAACTGCTCCTCTCGACGATGAACCACACGTACGAGGTCCTCAGCGGCCTCGACGGGGCCGTCCTCCACAAGGTCACGGCCTGGGGGGCAAACGGGATTGTCGTGAACTGCCACGGGGACCCCGACAACCTCACCATCCTCTCCGGCCACGGCCGGCGGCTCGACCTCACCCGCATCCGGGTCCGCGACGACGCGACGCTGTGGCAGGAACGGGTCTGGCTCGACCCCACGCTGCCCCGAGCGGCGTCCGCCGGGTTCGACCTCCTCTTCCTTGCCGGCCGGTGCGCCGTCGACGACGAGGACCGGACCGTCTTCGCCGTCAACTCCGCGTTCATCTCGCGCCAACGCGGCCGCGAGTTCAAGCCCTTCCTCGGGCTCGTCGATGCGTCGGGCGCGGTGGACTGGCAGACGCCCGAGCTCAACGCGCCGAGCGGCGTGCTCGATTTCATCGAGGAGGCGGCGACCCTCGCCGCGGACGACGGCGACGCGGACCTCCTCGCGGGCGTCACGCTTGGCCCCATCATCCCGGGCGGGCTCGTCGGCGGCGCGCTCCTCTTCGCCCGGCCCCGCCGCGGCGTCCTCTCCGTCGCCATCCTGGTCCTCCTCTCGGCCGGGATCTTCATGGGGGCGGCCGGCGCCGCAGGCCCCGAGCTCCCCGTCGTCGATCCGGCGCTCGCCGACGCTTCGCCCGCCGGGACCCGCGAGGAGCGCCTGGCCGAGCGCGTCGACGAGCCGGGCGCGACCGCGTTCGACGTGGCGGACGCCGTCCGCGAATACTTCCTCGCGGAGAAGCCCCCGTACCAGGCGGCCGCCAGCATGGACGAGAACAGCACGGTCTCGTACTCGTATCCCGCCGGCGACATCGACGGCGACGGTTTCGGCGACATCGTCCTCGACACGTACTGCACGGACTACGGCTGCCAGATCTTCCCGGGTCTCGGCGACCCGGTCGCCTACGCGCAGTACTTCCTGAACGGATGGATCTGCGGCCCCGAGCACCGGCTGACGGCACACAGCGGCCGCGACGGGCACGAGCTCTGGAACCGCAGCATGCAGGAGTTCGGCGAGAGCTACCCCGCCGGCTGCGCGCAGCACTTCGTGATCGGCACGCTCCCCCTAACCGCAGGGCACACCGGGGTCCTCGCGTACCGGCACAAGGTCGTCGATCCCGCCTGGCCGTTCGAGTTCGTCCGCCGGTTCTCGCACACGCTGTACGTCGTGAACGCGTCGAACCCGCGGGACGTCGTGTGGGAGCGAGAATACGAAGGCACGTATTCGACCACCTACAACTTCGTCGAAGCCGAGCACACGGTCGCCGACACGATCCTCGTCAACCCGATCCTCCAGGTGCCCCCGATGAGCGAACACGATCCGACGTGGGCGGCCGGCCAGGCCCCCTCCCTGTTCCTCCAGGGCGTCGGCTTCGACCGCGTGATCCTCAATTCGACGGTCGCGGAGCCCGTCGTGTTCAACAACAACCTCCAGATCTCGAAGGCCCAAAGGCCCCTCGAGTGGGCGACCCGGCTCGACCCGGCCACGGGCAACGTCGTGTGGCGGACCAACACGTTCCAGCCGGAGACGTTCCGCAGCCTCAAGCCGGTCGCGGTCCGCTGGGGCTACTACGACATCTGGTTCGACACGCCCTACGGCAAGGACAAGAACTACTGGTCCGGGACGCCGTGCTGCTTCGACCTCACGGGCGACGCCGTCCCCGACCTCGCCTACTACACGATCGAGTGGCACTCGTTCCCGATGGCGAACACGCAGGGCCCCTTCTTCCGCTCCTCCCACCTCGTCGTCTTCGACGGAGCGACCGGAGCCCGCCGATACGAGGCGAACCTCCTCAAGGACTCCCGCATCGACCGCACCGAGACGATCCGGTTCGAACGCGCCGGGGACCTCAACGCGGACGGCGCCCCGGACCTCCTCGTGCACATCCTCACGCCGTACGCCGACTTCACCCACACGATCACGGCGCGAAGCGGCAGGGAAGGTTCCGAGCTTTGGCGCGTCGAGAACCGGAAGGAGATGCGCCTCTGGCCGCTGGGGGACGCGAACGGCGACGGCGCCGTCGACTTCCTCGTCCTCGAGTGGTTCGCGCACCCGTCGTACGCGGGCGACATCAGCGGGCCCCTCACGAACGTCACCGTGACGCCGCTTCGGCTCTGGAGCGGCCGGGACGCGACCACGATCTGGGAGACGGAGACCGTCATGGCCCCGATCGACATCCTCGCGATGCACCGACAGTTCGAGCTCAACGGGTTCCCAGACCTCGACGGCGACGGCGTCGGCGACTTCGTGACCGACGACCCCTTGTTCCTCTCCGACCTCAGCGTCATCCACCGCCAGACCGCCGTCTCGGGCCGCGACGCGTCCAAGATCTTCGACTACGTCGTCGGCGGTACGTTCGCGTTCCCGTTCCCGCTCGGGGACCTCGACGCGGACGGCCACGACGAGCTCGGCGTGCTCAACGGGGACATCGTCGATCTCTGGTTCACGGCCTACGACGGAACGAACGGGAGCGCGCTGTGGTCGCGGCGCGCGTTCGCGGGGCGCGTCACGAGCTACTACGGCGTGCAGCCCCTCCTCCAGGTCCACCACGTCGCGGGCGAGGCCGGGTACTTTGCGAACTTCCACTTCGGCGTCGTGTCCCGCGTCTGGTCCGATTACACGATCTACATCAGCACGAACGGCGTCGACCAAGGGGCCGACGTCACGATCCGCTCGACGTACCCCTCGGTCACGAGGGTCAACGGCACGAGCGGCGGCCTCGCGTGGTCGTACCCCGAGACGTTCGGGGCCGCGAACGTGAGCAAGAAGGGGCCGACGTCCGCGTCCGTCGTCTATGCGAAGGCCCTCGAGGAGGTGACGCGCGAGCCGCCCTTGCAGCTGCCCGCCGCGGCCGCCGTCGCGATCGGAGCCGTGTCCTTTGTTGGAAGCGCGGCCTCCGCGTTCCTCATGGGACGGAGGCTGAGGCCATGAACCGGATGACGCTCGCGGCGCTCGTCGCCGCCATGACCTTGGCCGGCTGCACGGGGCAGGTCGAGATCGGCGCCCTCGACGTGAAGGACATCGTCCCCAAGTTCACGGACTACCACTGGCCGCCGCCCGTCGTCACGAACGGGACCGGCGCGATCCAGCCGGGCCATCTGCTTCTTGCCGATCCGACGCAGATCCCCCACTACGTCCAGCAGATGCTGCCCCGCGAGACCGGGGAACCCAACATCGGCGTCACGACGAAGGGCAACCTCTTTGTGAGCACGTTCGACGACGTCCAGCGTTCGAAGGACGGCGGGAAGACCTGGGAGGTCGTGCACTCGCTGCAGAGCCCGCTCGTGCCCACGAGCGTCGACTACTGGAACACCGGGGACCCCATGCTGTGGGTCGATTCTGACACGGACCGGATCTTCGCGAGCCACCTCTCCGACTGCACGTTCCTCGGCTGGAGCGACGACGAGGGCGCCTCGTGGCAGGAGAACTCCCAGGCGTGCCTCACGCCCTCGATCGACCACCAGAAGGTCGCGACGGCGAAGTACGGCCCGAAGACCCTCGTCGCGCCGCCCGTCAAGCCCTACCCGAACGTCGTCTACATCTGCTACAACAAGGGCCTAAGCTCCCTTGTGGCCGACAAGGTCACGACGGGCGTCTGGTGCATGGTGAGCTACGACGGCGGCCGCACCATCGACCAGGAGCAGCAGGTCGTACCAGGCGTCGACTTCTGCCCCGGGATCAACGGCCACCCCCACCCGTTCCCAGACGGGACGATGATCGTCCCCGTGGGACTCAACTGGGACTCGCGCTGCCCGCGGCCCATCACGGTCACCTACTCCGAGGACAACGGCGTGACCTGGAACCCCCGCTACATGCCGGGGAAGGACCGCATGGTCGAGATCGACCCCGAGATCACCGTGACGCCCAACGGCATCGCGTACCTCATGTACCGCGACCAGGACCAGGTCGTGAAGCTCGTGCGCAGCAAGGACAAGTTCACGACGTGGGAGGGCCCTTGGCGGATCTCGCCCGCCGACCAGACGCTCAACGTCTTCACCGTGATGGCGAGCGGCGACAACGGCCGGATCTCCCTCGCCTACCTCGGGACCCGGACGCCGCAGGCGAAGGGCACGGACCCGAGCTTCGCGAACCAGCACACGGAGTGGCACCTCTTCGTCTCGACCGTCTTCGACGCGGAGGCGGCGGAGCCGATTTTCGTGACCCAGCAGGTCACGCCCGAGGAGGACCCGGTCCAGATGGGCTGCGTGTGGCTCCAAGGCGGCAACGGGGGTCCGCACCGCTGCCGCAACATGTACGATTTCATCGACATGGTCCACGACGAGGACGGACGCGGCTTCGTCGCCTTCACGGACGGCTGCACGCCGCGAAACGGATGCACGGGCGACCGCTACACGCTCGGGCAGTCCCGCGACAGCCAAGGCGGGATCGCGGTCCAGGTGAGCGGGCCCAGCCTCTTCTCGTCGGTGGGCCTCCTGCCGGAGCTCGAAGGGTACGAGCACCCGCGGCCGTTGGGGAAGCAAAACCCCTAGCGTGTCTTGTCCGACGAGGACGGCGCGGACGCGCGCCCCAGGAACCCGGCCGGAAAGAGCGTCACGATGAGGAGGAAGAGGCCGGCGAGCGCGGCGAGCGCGTTCTGCACGAGGACGAGTCCCTCGACGCCGCCCGCGTAGTATTCCATCATGGTCGCGAAGAAGTAGAGCTGGATCGCGTTCTGGATCCATAGGATCGCGGCGAAGGCGACGAGGCCGAACGTGAGCGGGGCCCGAAGCTGTCGCAGCATGCGCCCGTAGACGACGAGGAGCGTGCTCATGAGGAGCAGGTTGGCCGCGACGAGGGCCACGTTGCCTGCCATTGGGCCGTTCATTGCCTCGCCTCTTGCTTCGTCTCGGTTGAAGTAGGTTTCCCTAGATTCGGAGCCGTCTTGGGCAGGAGCCTCGCGCGGATCACCTCGAAGTCGGCGCGCCCGGCGAGGAGGTTCTTTGAGGGCCGGTACAGGGCCCCGTAGGTGCGCGGGGCGTCGCACACCACGAGGACCTGCTTCGTGAGGACGCGAAGGTTGTACTCCACGGTCTTGTAGTTGAGGCCAAGCAGCTGCGCCAGCATGTTCACGTTCCGGGGCACCTCGAGGAGCGCCTCGACGATCCGCACTCGGGTGGGGCCGCCGCGTGTTGCCGCGAATGCGAACCAGAGGACGCGGTCCACGCCTTGGCCAAGCGGGGCTTGGCCTAAAGCGTTAGGGGCCCTCCTGGGTGCCTCCCTCCGCCTGCGCCGAGATGGGAGGCGGTATGGGGCGGCGGCCGCGACCCAAGCCTCATGGGTCTTCTTGGCGGTCGGACGGGCGTCATGCGTGGCACGTGGGTAGTCTTGGCTCTCGCGGCGGTTTCGGGTTGCGTCCCGGCCCCGGGCTTCCTCGGCGCGGCGCCCGCCCCCCTTGCGGCGGCGGCCGGTGCGGCCGAGTCGATGGACGCGTCGTCCTGCGCGCACCCCCATCCCTGCGGCGGCGAATGGCCGCCCGACCTCGTGGGTCCGTTCCCGTTGCGCGAACGTCTCCACCTGCCCGTCGTCGCGCACGACGGCATCGTGCTCGACGGCTACGTCTGGATTCCCGACGTCCCCGCCGACGTCAAGGTGCCCGTCGTGTTCAACGCGCAGCCGTACGCCGGGCAATGTGCCGTCCCCTATGCGATCGGGTACCTGCCAAGCTGCATGTGGGCGATCGACCACGCGTCGTTCGTCGAAAGCACGTTCTGGCGGACGCACCGCTTCGACGAGCTTCTGCGCTCTGGGTTCGCCGTGGCGGTGTACAGCGTCCGCGGCACGGGCTCGAGCGGGGGTTGCTTCGACCTTCTTGGGCCCGACGAGACGCGCGACCAGGCCGCGATCGTCTCGCGGCTCGCCAACGAGTCGTGGAGCAACGGCCGCGTCGGCATGTGGGGCCTTAGCTACACGGGGACGACGCCGTGGGAGGGCGCCATCGAGGCCCCGAGCGCGCTTAAGGCGATCGTCGCGGCCGGCTCCGTGCCGAACTTCTACTTCGCCATCGCGACGCCGCAGGGCGCGACCGCGACGGTGAGCGGGGCCTACTTTGGAGGATACACGTATGCCCTGGGTGTCGCGCCCCCGGCCGGCGCCTGGGTGAAGGATTACCTTGCGTGGGAGGCCCGCACGGCCGAGGGGCCTTGCGTTGAGACGGTGCGCGCCATGACGGCGGCCCTCGATGCGCAGGCGACGGACGACCGATACGCGGCTTTCTTCGAGGCTCGACGCCTCACGGCCCGGTTCGGCGAGATCACGTCGGCCGTGTTCGTCGTGCACGGATTCCGGGAGGACCGCAGCCAGACGTTCCAGGACGACGTCGTTTGGAATGCACTGCCGGCGGCGGTCCCCCGACGAATGCTCGTGGGCCAATGGGATCATACGGTCATGTTCGACGAGCGGCTTGTGGGGCACCCGGACGGTTCCAACTTCACTGCGACGCTGCTTTCGTGGTTCGACTACTGGTTGAAGGGCCGCGGCCCCCAGCCACGTTTGGGCGTCGCGGACCACCAAGACACCTCCGGCGTGTGGCACGCGTCCACGTCGTGGCCGCCGGCGGACGCGCAGGAGCGGGCACTCTACATGCACGGCCGGACCCTCGACCCTGCGCCCGGCACGGGCGCCTCCTCGTTCGTCGCGGCGACGAGCAGCAACTGGGCCCCGGACTGCAACCCGACGTCGTATGCGCCGCTGGCGACGAGCCACGACTTCATCACGGGCCCGCTTGCCGGCCCGGTCAGGATCGCTGGGAACCCCTTCGTCTACTTGCTCCTCGAAAGCGGCCTCCCGGGAGGGACCGTCGGGGTCGACCTCTACCGCATGCCGGTCGGCTACGAGTGTTCGAGCGACGGCAGCAACGGGACCGTGCCGACCGGCCTCGAGCGATTGGCGACCGGCGGCGCCGACCTCCGGTTCCATGATGGCGGCTACGAAGGCGCGGACTTCCCGACCGCTCTCCGCGTCCCAAAGCTTCGCGGTTCCGTCCCAGCTCGCGGTCGCCAACCAGTGACCGTCCGGGCTGAAGGCTACGCCCTCGACGGCGGCGCTGTGGCCTGCGAGCGTCCGCGCCCAGGCACCCGTGGTGGCGTCCCAGAGCTTGACGCTGTTATCCGAACTGGCGGAGGCAAGCCAGCGCCCGTCCGGGCTCGCCGCCAGGGCC
>JACPAO010000066.1:24768-27070 GCA_016180755.1 Methanobacteriota archaeon | reverse complement strand
GTCCGCGGCCCATTTGGCCTCGAATTCGCGGACCTCCTCGGAGGAGCGCGGCTGGCTGTAGAACTGCTGCTGGGCGCCCTTGTAGCGCAGGAAATAGTCATCGCGAAGCCTTTCGAAGCGCTGTCGGAAGTCCTCGACCTCTGCGCGGGCCCGCTCGAACTTGAGCTCGCAGTCCGACCCTCCGCCGTAGCCGCAGCCGTGCTCGTTGTACATCCTCGTGAACTCGGCCTCGATGTTCGCGCGCCGCGTCTCCATGTCTTGTTGGAACGCTTCGTCCTTGGTCCGGTCGCGGCCGTCGTCCGAGAAGTAGTCGTACCAAACGCGTTTCCACTCGTACAATTGGCCGTCCCGTTCCTGCTGAAGGCGTTCGCAGTCGGAGGACGCCGTGGGGTAGGACGCGGTCGAGGTCGCGGCTGGCGGCTGCGGGCTTGCGCCGCAGTCGACGACCGTCACGTCGATCCGGTAGAAGCCCGGGGCGCCTCGGTCGTCCTTGACCGAAAGCGCCACGAACGCCGGGCCGGTCCGCTGGAAGGCGAAGTAGAGGAAGCTCGCGGACTGCGTCCCCTCCCCATTGAGGTCCCACGTTCGGTAGGCGATGTACCCGTCGGGGTCGTAGGAGGCATCCTTGTACCAGTACGCGACACCGACGCAAGGCTGCTGGCCTTGGTACTCGTGGTTGAAGCGCCCGTCCGGCGCCTGGTTGGACGTCGAGGAGGATCCGCCGAGTCGGACGAACCTCCAGTTGGCGCCGTCGTCGTTGAGGTTCATCGACCCGGAGCAGGCCGTCGTGGACGAGCACGAACCGGACCCGCCGAGCTTGCACCCCGTCCAGTCGGGCGTGGACCCGAAGCCGACGACGCCCGCCGAGTCGATCTTCCCGCTGAGCATCCCGCCGGGGAACGCGAAGGTCCCGGCGCCGTCGACCGTGAACCGCCCCGCGTACTGCTCCTTGCCGAGGACGGTCGAGTCGTAGCACGTGCCGGCGCGGAACAGCGTGTAGTACATCTCCCAGTCGCCCGAGTAGGGGCCGGTCTGCGTCGGGGCGGGGGCCGTCGTGGAAGAGCTGCAGTCGATCACGTTGTAGTCGAGGGTCGTGGCGTACTTCGACTGGTCGGAGTACGTCACGCGCAGCGTGATGGTGTGGGCGCCCGGGCTCCAGAACGTGTAGGAGACCGACTTGAGGTTGCTACCGAACTCGTCGGTGTACCCGTCCCGCACCCAATCACGGTCGAGGATCTGGTCCTGCGAGGAAGAGACGTCCGTGAAGGTGACCTTCTCGTTGACGCACGGCTGACGCCCCATGAAGGTGTAGTCGATGATCGCTTTGTAGGCGGGCGCGGACGGAGGGTTCGTGCTCGGCGTCGGTTCGCTCGAGGAAGCGGAGGAGGACGAAGTGGCCGTGGGAGGGCCCGCCGAGCCGGATGTCGGCGGGCTGGACGAGGCGGATCGCTCGAACTTCCAGTTCGCCCGGTCGTTGCGAAGGTCCATGGTGCCGGAACAGAAGCTCGTCGAAGAACAGGTGCCGGATCCGGAGATCGGGCAACCCGTCCATTCCGGCCCGGAGGCAAACGACACGGCGCCCGAGGAACTGACGGTGCCCTGCGCGGCGTTCCACAGCGAGAAGGCGCCGTCGCCGTCGATGGAGAAGCCGTCGCCGACCTGTTCCTGGCCGAGCACCGAGGAGTCGTAGCACGACCCGGCCGTCGTGACGGTGAACTTCAACCCCCACGTCGCCGCGTAGGGGGAATGGCTCGTCCCCCCCACAAGCGCGATACCCGAGATCACAAGCGAGACGAGCACCAGCGACGAATACACCACGGCCGACCGCATCTAGCCCACACCACCCGAGGGTGGAGGACCACCCCGTTACCGGGTAGATAAGGCTAGGGTCTGCGCGGTTCCTCGGTACCTGGGGCCCGCCGTCTAGCGCGGAAAGCGCCGCCGCGCCCAACCCGAGACTGTCGCCACCGCCGCCAGGGCGGCGACGACCGCGCCCAAGCCGACGCCGGGCACCGCGATGTTGCTCACGGCGGCAGCCTCGACCGAGACGCGCTTCTCGCTGAAGTGCGCGAAGCTCAGGATGACCTGTGTGCCGTACTTGTCGACGACGATCCAGTACTCGAAGCCTTGCTCCCCGTCGTTGCACGGGTCGAGGACGTCCTCGAGGTCGTCGGCCTCGCTGATCGTGAGCGCGTTGCCGTTCTCGTCCGCGAGGGTGACCTTGAGCTTCACGGTCGAGAAGATGGCCGCGTCGAACTTGAGGACGACCGTCTTGCACTCGCCCGCGGATGAGTCGATGACG
>JACPAO010000066.1:0-24740 GCA_016180755.1 Methanobacteriota archaeon | reverse complement strand
CTCCATGCCCTCGTCGTAGGTCTCGTTGTCCTGGCCGACATCTCCGTCGTCGTCGCTGATGATGACCTGCGCGCCGAGCTTTCGGGCCCGGATCGCGTCCCAGTAGCGGGCGTCGTTGTCGCCGTCGGGCTTGGATCCGTCCGGCACGCACGACTCGGAGATCCAGGTGGCCTCGCCCTTCACCGTGAGGACGCGCTTGCCGGCGTCCCACGAGAACGAGTCCCCGCCCCCGAGCCACAGGCCGTTGCTTCCGGCGCCTTTGAGCACGACCTTGTTGGCTTCGGCCGTGACGCCAAGGTGGACCGCCGGCACGAAGTACATCTCCGTGCCGCCGACGAGGCCGACGTTGATGACGCCGCGCGGGGAGTCGTGGATGATCATCTTGAGGTTGGAACTCCGGATCGAGAGCGTCCCGCCGTCGCCCGTCTCGGAGAAGCTGAAGTCCTCGAACGCGTGGTTCGAGTAGATCTGGTCGAAGTAGAGTTGGCCCCCGCAGCTGTACCGGGAAAGGACCTGCGTCTGCGGGTCGCCTTGGAAGCTCACGTATTGGCCGCGGCACTCGATCTTCTTCGCGGCCTCGTCGAAGTAGCAGGAGAGGTTGCCCGCCCCGTCCTTGTAGTTCTCGGGTGCGTCGTAGTGGCTCGCGTACAGCGTCCGACACTCGTCGATGAGCGCCTGGATCCGGCTCTGGACCTCGAGCTCCAGCTGGCTGATCTGGCGCCGCAAGGATTCGTAGTCCGCCGAGTTGCGCGGGACGCTTGCGAGCTTGTGGTAGAGCTCCTCGAACCGGGTGGCGTACTCGTCCTTCACGAGGAGCATCTTGTTCTCGCAGTCGTTTCGCGCCTGCGAGTAGGGGTCGGCCGTCGGGGCCGCGACGGTCCCGTATTTGGTCTTGTAGTCGGTGGAGCGGCCGTCGTAGTACTGGTACCCGCACTGGGCGAGCTTGGGGTAGCGCGACATGAACGCCTCGAGCTCCGCCCGGATCCGGGAGTCGACCTCGGAGGTGATGCGCTGCCACTTCGACTCGAACTCCTTCCACTCCGATTCGTTGTGGTAGCCCGAAGCGCCGAATTCGCGGCGCGCGTTCGCGAGGTCCTCGTAGTGGCGGTCCCAGATGGCCTGCACGCGGGCCTTGAACTCCTCGATGGTCGCCTGGAGTTCTTGGAAGACCCGGCCGCACTCGTCGTTGGCCGAATAGGCGTAGTCGCAGCCCGCGGCGCGCCACTGCTCCTGCCAGTAGGTCACGTACTGGTTCTTCTCGGCCTCGAGGTCCGAAAGAGCCTGCTCGTCACCGGCCGCCTTGTACTTCTCGTAGCGGTAGTAGTAGTCCCGCTTGTACGTGTCGTACTCGCTCTGCAGGCTCGAGCACCGTTCGTGGTTGTAGCTGCCCTGGGTGGTCGGCGTAGGATAGGGCTGGGGAGTGTAGGTGTCGCACTGCTCCTTCGTCTCGTTCCGCTGCGTCTCCTGATTGTAGTAGGAGTACGTCCGGCATGCCACCGTCGGGCTGGGCGAGGCCGTGTCCTGGTAGTTGCAGCGGTAGAAGTAGTAGTCCGACTGCGTCGCCTGGCCGGTGTTGCCGTTTGCGTCCTTGACGTACAGGACGATCGTGTGGTAGCCTTCCTCGCCGCCGACGAACGTTACCATCTTCCCTTCGAGGCCCGCCACCTTGCCGCTCGGGCTCTTGATGGACCAGACCCAGCTGACGATTGAAGCCCCGCCGGCCCCCTGGGAGTGCTCCCCGCTCATCGGGGCGCCCTCGATGCACACCTTCTGGACCCAGATGTGGGCGTACACAGCGGACGTGCTCGTCGTTCCAGGCGACGCGCTCGGAGGCGCCTGGCACTCGATGGATTGGAAGGAAATGTCCTTGCGGGTGCCCGCCCCGCGGTCGTTCTTCGCGAGGAGGCCGACCGTGTAGGTTCCCACGCCGCCGATCTGGAACTTGTACATGGACGAGTTGCCGAAATTGTGGGGGTCCTGCTGGCCGTTGAGGAACCACGTGAACGTGAGCGCGCCGCCGTTCTGGTCCCGCGATCCCGAGCCGTCGAACGACACCCACTCCTCCTTGCACGGAGAGCGCGCCCCGAACGACGTCTGGATATCGACGGTCGGACCCGAGACCGAGTCTTGGGCCGCCGCGAGCCCCACGAGGCCCGCGAACACGAGCGTACAGACGGTCAGCAGGCTAGCAGGTTGGATTCGCCAAGACAAACGTAACTCCTCCCACGATGGCCGAAGGTTCCCTTCGACCTGCCCTTCTATGTCCCCCCGTATTAAAGCGTGTAGGGAAAGGGATTTCATCGCTTGGGCCGCGGTTTTCGCGGCGCCCCCGTCGCCGAGCGGACCTTGTCCGCACGGGTCACGGCGCGGTCCCGCCGGTCGTCGATCTTGAGCTGGATCGTGACGCGCTCGGCCCCGATCTTGACGAGTTCTGGGTCGATCGCCTCCACGACCCGGAACCGGTCGTCCGGCGCGCCGAACTCGACCTCGGTGCCCCTTGCGTGGACCTCGTGCGGCAGCCCGGAGGCGTAAAGCACCTCGACCGCGCGGCGCACGTAACGTCCCGCGGAGGCGCCGTCGGACGGCGGGGCCGTGATAGAAAGGTGGGCGATCATCGCGGGCCCCGAGGACCCGGTGGCCATGAAATCGCTCACAACGGCACGGACGTTTACCAAACCTTAATCGAGGGGGCCCTCCTACCCGCGGAACGAGGTCGCATCGTGGCGGCGAAGCCCAAGGCGGAGAAACCGGCGCCGAAAAAGGCGGCGGGAAAGCGCTCCCACTGCGGCATCTGCGGCCACTGGTCGATCGCGACCGAGTACGGGGTCGACGACCGTTCCGGCTACTGCGACCGTTGGGAGAAGCTCACCGACCGCGACTACGTCTGCGACGAGTTCGTTTCAAGGGACAAGTTCAACGCCATGCAGAAGGAGCTCGCCGAGCAGCACGAAGAGTACCTCGACGAGGACACGGGGTAGTCATGCAGCAGCGGAACGTGGCGGTGCTCACGACGATGATCACGGCGATGTTCTTCCTGGGTCCGGTCGCCGCCTGGGGGGCCATGGGCGCGTCGACCCTCCTCTGGGTGGCCGCGATCTGGGGCGGATTGTACGTGGGGCTCAAGCGCCTGATCGAGATGGCCGAAGTGCCCGACCGCCTCTAGCCAATTCGCAAGGGCGTCGGCGCGGCCTCGACAGGATAGCCTTCCTTCTCCCACCCCTCGAGCCCATCGACGACCTCCTTCACGGGATAACCGAGGGCGGCCAGTTTGGCGGCTGCCTTCGTCGAGGCGTTGCAATGTACACCGGCGCAGTACGTCACGATGACGCGGTGCTTGGGAAGGCGCGCAGCCGTCTCCTTCGTGATGAGCCGGTGGTGCAGGTCGATCGCGCCCGGGATGTGCCCCTGGCTGAACGCTTGCGGCGATCGGGCGTCGAGCACCACGATGCCTGCGACCCCCGCCTCAAGGTCCTCGCGGAGGTCCGAGGCGTCGGTCTCGAACGCGAGCCTCGAAGCAAAATGCGACGTCGCGGCGGCGACATCCGCAGCAGGAACCTCGAGGACGCGCGAAACGGTGGGGGCGTGGGTCGTCGGCATGGGAAGCACCGAAACTGCGCACCCGGTGGGCGCGTTTAGGCGTTGCGGCGAGGACGCTAACCTACACGGTGGCGCTCACGATCGTCGCGCCCTTCTCTTTGAGCGCGGCGTGGGCGGCGGCGAGTCGCGCGATGGGCACACGGAACGGGCTGCAGGACACGTAGTCGAGCCCGGCGAGGTGGAAGAACTCGATCGACGACGGCTCCCCGCCGTGCTCGCCGCAGATTCCGATCTTGAGCTTGGGCTTCGTCTTGCGTCCTTTCTCCACGGCCATCTTGACGAGAGCGCCGACGCCGTCGCGGTCCAGGATCTCGAACGGGTTGTACTTCAGGATCCCCTTTTCGTGGTAGTATTGGAAGAAGCGCGCCTCGGCGTCGTCGCGGCTGTAGCCGAAGGTCGTCTGCGTGAGGTCGTTCGTCCCGAAGCTGAAGAAGTCCGCGTGCTCGGCGACCATGTCGGCGGTGAGGCACGCGCGGGGGATCTCCATCATGGTCCCGACCTTGTAGTCGACCTTGATGCCGTGCTCGCCCATCACGGCCTGGCACTCCGCCTCGACGACCTTGCGGACCTCCCGCAGCTCGTTCGGGTGGCCGACGAGCGGGACCATGATCTCGGGGAGGACGCGTACGCCCTCCTTCGTGAGCTCGCACGCGGCCTCCATGATGGCGCGCGACTGCATCCGGATGATCTCCGGATACATGAGCGACAGCCGGCAGCCGCGCAGGCCCAGCATCGGGTTCTGCTCGTCGAGCTCCATGACCTTCTCGAGGAACCGCTCCTTCTCGTCGAGCTCGGGGCCCGTCTGGCCAAGGGCCTTCATGCGCGTCACGTCGACGAGGAGCTCGTCCTTCATCGGTAGGAATTCGTGGAGGGGCGGGTCTATGAGGCGGATCGTGACGGGGAACTCGTCCATCGCCGAGAAGATGCCGCGGAAATCCTCCTTCTGCATCGGCATGAGCTTCTCGAGGACCTTCTCCCGCTCCTCGGTCGTCTTCGCGAGGATCATCTGGCGCACGACCGGCAGGCGGTCGACGTCGTTGAACATGCGTTCCGTCCGGCAGAGACCGATTCCCACCGCGCCGAAGTCCCGCGCCCGCTTCGCGTTCTTGGGGGTGTCCGCGTTCGCGCGAACGTAGAGCCGTGAATACTCGTCGGCCCAGGTGAGCAGTTGCCGGAACTCGTCGGTCGGCTCCGGCTCGATCATGGGGACCGCGCCCAGCACGACCCGTCCCGTGCTGCCGTCGATCGTGATCGTGTCACCTTCCCTGACGACGTGCGCGCCGACCCGGAACTGTTTCTTCGCGTAGTCGACCTTCATCTCCTCGCAGCCCGACACGCACGGCTTCCCCATCCCGCGCGCGACGACGGCGGCGTGGCTCGACATGCCGCCCCGCGCCGTCAGGATGCCCTGCGCCGCGAAGAACCCGTGGATGTCCTCCGGGTTGGTCTCGATCCGGACGAGGATCACGTTCTTCCCCTGGTCGCGCCACGACTCCGCGTCGTCGGCGTCGAACACGACCTGCCCCGAGGCCGCGCCCGGCGAGGCGTTGAGGCCCTTGGCCACGACCTGCACCTTCGCGTTCGGGTCGAACTGCTTGTGAAGGAGCTGTTCGAGATCCTGCGGCTGGATGCGCGTCACGGCCTCGGCCTTCGTGATGAGGCCCTCGTTCTCCATGTCGACGGCGATCTTGAGGGCCGCCTGGGCGGTGCGCTTGCCGGTCCGCGTCTGGAGCATGTACAGCTTGCCCTTCTGGATGGTGAACTCGATGTCCTGCATGTCCCGGTAATGCTTCTCGAGGAGCTCGCACGTCCGCTTGAACTCGCGGAACGCCGCCGGGATGGTCCGCTCGAGCTGGTCGATGGGATGCGGCGTCCGGATCCCGGCGACGACGTCCTCGCCTTGCGAGTTCGGCAGGAACTCGCCCATCCAGTGCTTGTCCCCGCTCGACGGGTTGCGCGTGAACGCGACCCCGGAGGCGGAGTCCTCGCCCATGTTCCCGTAGACCATCGCCTGGACGTTGACGGCCGTCCCGAGCGACTCGCTGATCTTGTACTGCTTCCGGTACGTGGCGGCGCGTGGGTTGTTCCACGACTTGAACACGGCGATGACGGCGAGCTCGAGCTGCTTGTACGGGTCCTCGGGGAACGGCTGGCGGGTCTCGGCCTGGATGAGGTCCTTGATCTGGCGGCAAACGCCCTGGAGGCCGGCCGGGGAGAGGTCGATCTCCCGGTCCACCTTCTCTTTGCCTCTTGCGTGCGTCAGAATCTCCTCGAAACGCTCCTTCTTGATCCCGAGTACGATGTCCGCGAACATCATGAGGAAGCGCCGGTACGAGTCGTACGCGAACCGTTCGTTCGCGGCGTGCTGGGCGAGCCCTTTGACGGTCTGCTCGTTGAGGCCGAGGTTGAGGACCGTGTCCATCATTCCCGGCATCGAGACGGCTGCGCCCGAGCGTACCGAGACGAGCAGGGGGCTGACCGCGTCCCCGAACCGTTGCCCGAGCTTGCGTTCGAGCTTGCGAAGCGCCTCGAGCGCCTGGTCCCATAGCCCCGGGGGCAATGCGTTTCCGGCCTGGTAGGCGTGGCAGGCCTCGGTCGAGATCGTGAACCCGGGCGGGACGGGGAGGCCGATCCGCGTCATCTCGGCGAGCCCTGCCCCCTTGCCGCCGAGGAGCGTCTTCATCGCGGCGCTGCCTTCCTCAAAGTCGTAAACCCACTTCGACGTAGCTCCCATCGTCTCCCCTCTACGGCCAACGACCGTGCGCGATAAATATCCTGGGCGGACCCTTCATCTGCAACGACTCCACGCGACACGACCAAAGCACTTAAGGCTCCTCAGACGCGGTTCGAACCAAACCCGGGGTTTCCCATGGTCGCCAAGCGTCTGTTTCTGTTGGGTCTGTTGGCCTTCCTTTGCCTGCCCCAAGGCGTCACGGCGCAGGCGAAATTCTACGAGACCGTGCTCGTTGTCGACGAGCCCGAGGACTTCGCCCAGCCCGCCCTCGACCTTTCGGGCGTCTACGCCAAGGAGGTCTACCCGTACGATTCCATCCTGCAGAGCGCGCGCGACCTCATCGTGATCCGAGTCCAGCCGCAGAACCTCGACGGCTCGAGCAGCTGCCTCGTCTACGCCGCGCAGTTCACGACGCAGGTCTGCAGCATGCGCTACGACGTCCACTTCGAGGCGAACGGCCAGCCCCAATCCCTCTTCGTGCAGTTCGGGCCCCAGGCAGGCAACCCGCGCTGCTGCCCCATCGAGGACCAGAAGGGCGAAGTCCGGTTCGACCAGAACAGCGCGTTGTTCTTCCTCGACCGCGAAGCCCTCGGACTCGCGGCGGGCACGCAGATCACGAAACTGTACGCGACCTCCGAGCTCGTGAAAGGGGACCAGCGCCAGAAGGGCGACCGGGCTCCCGGCGACAACGAGAACCTGCCGTACGACCAGAAGCCCGAGCTCGCTTCGGAGTTCGCCCCGCCGTACGTGGTCCGTGGCACGTACGAGTTCTTCACGGTCGAGGTCGTGGACGGCCTTGTCCGCAACAGCATTGGCGGACAGCAGGTAAAGTTCTCCTTCAAGATCGCGCCCACGGCCGGAGTGGTGGACGACACCGTCCGCGTCCGCTTCGACCGACACGCGGGCTGGAGCGTCACGCCGTCGCGGGGCACGACCGGCGCGGACCCGACCGGCCTCATCACGGGGATCAGCGCCGGCACGTCGGTGCCGTTCGACTTCAGCATCGCCGCGAACGACATCGTCGAAGAAGGCGACCTCGCACCCATCGGCGTCCACTTCCACTCCGCGAGCGAGGGCCACGTGTTCATGGTCGCGACCGTCCGCGTCACGGGCAACGTCGTCGAGGACCCCAACTACGTCTTCCGCCTCCAAGACAGCGGCCCGTTCCGGGCCGGCGAGGCCGCCGTCATCCGCTTCGACCTCGTCGACGCGCAGGGCCAGGCCCGCGTCGGCCTCCCCATCGACGTCGCGTTCCTGCGCGACGGGCGCCGCGTCGCAACCCTCGCCGCTACGCCGGTCGAGGGCGCCTACGAGGCGGCGTACGAGTTCCCGTCCGGCGGGATGTGGACGATCGACGCGTCCGTCCGAGGCCTCGCGCCGGCGCCGCACGCCGCCTTCGCGGTGCGGGTGGAGGACGGCGGAAACGCCCCCGGCCTCGCCGGGCCCCTCCTGCTCGGGACCCTCGTCGCGGTCGCCGTGGCGTCCCGCCGGAGGGCGTAGGTTGCGCATCCCGCCCGCAATGGTTTTTAACCCCGCGCCGGCCTCTTCTAGACGAGAGCCAGCCCCATGAACCACCGAACGAGTCTCACCCTCCTCGCGCTGCTTGCGCTCGTCGCCGCCGCCCTGCCCCAGCCGGTCGCGGCCGCCGCCAACTTCGACGAGACGACGATCGTCACGGACACGGCCGACGACTTCGCGGGCGATGGGTCGCTCGACATCGTCGCGGTCCACATCGCCGAGCGCTACCGCTACAACGTGGAGGAGCGCCGCGGCGACGACACGATCGCCGTCCGGTTCCAGATGCGCAGCGTGGACGACCTCAAGTGCGGCTCGGCGATCAAGGTGGAGCTCACGTTCATGGCCGGCGGGCAGGCGAAGAAGGTCGCGGGCGGCGTCGCGAACGCGTTTGCGGGCCAAGCGGGTTGCGTGAAGTCGGCCAACGACATCACCGGGAAGACCGTCTTTGACGCCACGAGCATCACGGTCATCGTCGCCAAGGCCGCGCTCGGACTCACGGACGGGACGAGCCTCACGGGCATCTATGCCATCTCGTACCTCGTCTCGGCGGCCCAGGACGTGGGCGAGGACGTCGCGCCCCACCCCAACCAGAACGCCCCCCAGTCCGCGCCTCCCACGAGCGGCATGCTGAGCCACGTGCTCGTGGGCAATTTCCCCTCCGTGACGGTGACGCCCATCACGCCCCTCGAGCAGTTCTCGGTGGGCGGCCAGGAGATCAAGTACCAGTTCGCGTTCGCCTCGCACCCGATGCTGCGCGACGAGAACCTGCGGGTCCGGTTCACGATGCCCCAAGGCTGGACCGTCTCGCCTTCGCAGGGTCGGACCGGCGCGGACCCCGAGGGCCAGTTGACGGCCGCGAACGACGGCGTGCCGCGGGACTTCTCGTTCAGCCTGTCCGCGACGGGCATCGCGGAGGAAGGGGACGTCGTGCCGGTCCTCATGCAGGTCATCAGTGACCGGGGCGGCCTCGTGAACGTCACCACCCTGACCACCGTGTCGGGGGCGAAGATCCCCGCCCCCAACCCCACGATCGGCCTCCTCACGCCCGGCCCGTTCGAGACCGGGTCGCAGGAGCGTCGCCTCTCGGTCGCGAACCTCAGCGGCCCGCTCAGCAACATCCGCTTCGCGCTCGAGGTCACGAAGCCCGGCCAGCGGGCGACGTACGACGCCGAAGCCCTCGGCAACGGGACCTTCAAGGCCACCGTGAACTTCAAGAGCGAAGGCTCGCACACGGTCGACGGGTACATCTCGTCCCTGCGGCCCTCACCGCACCAGCAGTTCGTCGTGCAGGTCGAGGACGGTGGGCTTGCGCCCGGGCCGGGCGTGCCGCTCTTCCTGGTCGTTGTCGGCCTCGCCGTGCTCGCGCTTCGACGAAGGTCCTAGGCGGCCTGCGCGACGATCATCGCGTGGTCGCGCTCGAACGGATCGAGCTCGATGGTCTCGCGGACCTCGAGCCCCTGGGCCTTGAGGTCCCGCCTCACCAACTCATAGGTTTCGCGCGGCGCGCGCGCGACGTTGATGCTGCGGGCCTTCACGGCGAGGAAGCCGAGGCCCTTCTGCCCAAGGAACCGCTTGGCGTTCGCCCCGAAGATCTGCGCCTGGTTCCGTTGTGCGATGTCCTGGTACACGATGGGGACGCGGTGCAGGAGGTACGGGGCGAACGCGTCGGGCGCGGAGGCGTCCGAAAGGATGGGGACGACGTTCGGCCGCTGCGAAGCCATGTGGAGCAGGTCCCGAAAGGGCCTTGGCGAGAACTCGACCGCGTAGACGCGCCCCCGGGCGACGATGTCGGAGACGTGGGAGACCGTCGTGCCGCTGGCCGCCCCGAGGTACAGGATCCGCTCGTCGCCGCGCGGATGGAACTGCCGGCCGCCCCGCTCGAGGTACGCGGCGAGCTTGCTCCGGCGCACCGACCATTCGCGGTACTCCTGGCCTTGGACGCGGCGAAGCCGTTCTCGGTAGACGCGCTGCCCGGGGACGAGGTTGAGCGTGTGCCACCGGCCGCCCTGGTGGAGGACGGGCGGGATCACCGGACGGCCCTCCGCGGGGGTTGTGCCCGGCGCAGGGCCGGGCCGCCGTTACGACGGGGACGGTCGGTGCGCGGCTTCGACGACTTGATCCGTTTCGCCTGCGCCTCGAGGCGCGCGAGGATCGCCTCGGCCCGTGTCACTCCACCTTCCCCAAAGTGGTCGATGCGGGCCGCGAGGAGGGCGTTCGCGGCAAGGACCCGCGAGAGGCGGCCCCGCTGCCATTTGGGGGCCGTGTTGATGAGGCCGTGCTGGAAGAGCAAGCCGTGCTTGGGCGGCTTCGTGTGCTCCTTGATGTGCTGGAAGAGGGACGTCTCCGCGCCAAGGGTCTGGACCGTCGAGGAGGGCAGGTGCGCGAGGCGCTCGAGGGAGCCGGCGCGCTCGATGAGCTTGGCGGCAAGGAGGTCGCCGACGACCTTGCTGAGCGTCGGAGCGACGGACGCCGCCTCCGCGGCGACGAGCTTCTCGAGGCGCCCGCGTTCCGCGTGGAGCGCGGCGAGCGCGCCGGCGAAGCCCTGGATGGCCTCGAGCTGCGGCGCGCTGAAGTCGACGCCGATCGACTCGCCGCCCGCGATCTTCGGCGCGCGCCTTCGAAGCGCTTCGCGGCTCGCGTCCTTCGCGAGCTGGTCCACGAAGGCCTCGGGGTCCGTGAGTTGCGAAAGCGCCTCCGGGAAGTGGAGCCCGTACCATTCGCGCACGCGTTCCACAAGTGTGTTGAAGGTCTTCGTGAGCTCGTCGAGCGCGCGCACGGACTGGCCGACGAACCGGTCGCGCTCCGCGGACGCGCTTCTTGATTCGTCGCGTCCGACGAGGATGGAGGCCTCGTGAAGGAGCTTCCCGTCCGGCTCTTCGATGTCGAGGTCGAAGAACCGGGGTTTGCCTTGGTAGTCGCCGAGCCCCCGCAGGCGGGCCTCGACGACCTCGGGCCTCGCGTCGGCAAGCTGGCGTTCCTCCTCGAGGACGTCGCCGCGTCGGACCTTGAGGAGCCGGTCCGCGATGGCGCGCGCGTCCGCGGGGAAGCGGCTCTCGCGCTCGACGCGTCCCTTCTCGACGAGGAACACACCGAACCATTTCGTGACGAGGACCGGCATGCCGATTTGGCTAAGTAGTGGACCGATTTAGCCTTGCTTGTGAGCGACGGAGTTCTCGCGACGCGCGTCGGCGCGCTTCGCTTCCGGAACCCGTTGCTCCTTGCAAGCGGCTTCCTCGACGAGTCTTCGCACTCCATGATCCGCGCCTGGAACGCCGGCGCGGGCGGCGTCGTCACGAAGTCCATCGGGAAGGAGCCGCGCCGCGGCCACCCCAATCCGAGCCTCGTCCCGGTCGCCGGCGGCTTCCTCAACGCGATGGGGCTGCCGAACCCCGGGATCGACGCGTACGAGGAGGAGGTCCGCCACACGGTGAAGGCCGGCGCGGCCTGCGTGGGAAGCGTCTTCGGCGGGACCGAGCAAGAGTTCCAGGACCTCGTCGCCCGGATGGACAAGGCCGGGGCGCACGCGGTCGAGCTCAACGTCTCCTGCCCGCACGCAAAAGGCTACGGCACGGACATCGGGTGCAACCCGCAGCTCCTCAAGAGCGTCACCACCGCCGCGCGCAAGGGCACGAAGAAACCGTTGTGGGTGAAACTCGCCCCCAACGTCCCCAACATCGCGGAGATGGCGCGCGTGGCCGTCGACGCGGGCGCCGACGCGCTCACCTGCATCAACACGCTAAAGGCGATCTCCATCGACGTCGAGACGCGGATGCCGCGGCTCGGCAACAAGGTCGGCGGCTTCTCGGGCCCCGGCCTCAAGTCGGTCGCGTTGCGGGCCGTCTGGGACTGCGCGCAGGCTTGCCCGGACACGCCCATCGTCGGCGTGGGGGGCATCATGACGGCCGCGGACGTCGTGGAGTTCCTCATGGCCGGCGCGAGCGCGGTCCAATTGGGATCGGTGCTCATCGACGCCGACGTCGAGGCCTTCGGGACGATCGGCAAGGACCTCGCGGCGTGGTGCAAGGCCCACGGGGTCAAGTCGCTCGACGAACTCGTCGGCGCCGCGCTTCCCTAGCCTTCGGATTCGGGTTCCTCGGCGGGTTCCGGGGCCGCGTCCTCGTCCTTCACGGGCTTCTTCTTCGGACGCATGGACGGCATGAACTCGTCGATGGTCGAGCCGCCGCGCTTCGCCGCGGCCGCGATCACTTCCTTCCCACAAATCTGGCAGGTCGTCCAGACCTTGCCATGCTGACAGAACCCACGAGCAGCCATCGGACGCCCCATGTATCGGGCCGAACGCCTAAAGAGATTTGCTAACCGGTGCCGCTCAGGTCTCGACCACGAGTTCGAGTTCGACCGGGATGTCCATCGGCAAGACATTGACGCCCACGGCGGCGCGCGCGGGAAGCCCCGCTTCCCCCCAAAGGTCCCGAAGGAGCTCGGTGGCGCCGTTGGCCACCTTCGGCTGGTCGGTGAAGTCGTTCGTGCACGCGACGTAGACGTTTGCCTTGACGACGCGCTTCACCTTGTCAAGGGACCCCAGCGCCTCCTTCACGACCGCGAGGGCGTTGAGGCATGCAAGCCGCGCGGACTCCTGGCCCTGGGCGAGCGTCACCGTCGCGCCCACCTTCCCTTTGAACTTCGGGAGACCGTCGACCATCGGTCCCTGTCCGGCGATGAAGAGGAGGTTCCCGGAGCGGACCCAGCTCGAGTACGTCGCCATGGCCTTCGGGGCCTTCGGGAGGAGGACCTTGAGGGCCTGGAGCTTGGATTCGGCGCTCATCGGGCCGGCCGAACCGGGCCCCCGTCCATGAACCTTTCCGACAAAGCCAAACCGGGGCGGTCCGTTGGGGAGGCCCATGCTCGTCGCGCAGGACCTGCAAGTGACGCTCGCCGACGTCCGGGCCGCGGCCGAACGGATCCGGGGCGTCGCGTGGCGGACGCCTCTGGTGCCCGCCGGGCGCCACGAGGACGGCAAGACGTACCTCAAGCTCGAATGCCTGCAGCGGACGGGCTCCTTCAAGGTGCGCGGGGCCTGGAACCGCATGGGCGGCGCGACGGAGGCGGACCGGCGCCGAGGCTTCGTCACCGTCTCCGCGGGAAACCACGGGCAAGCGGTGGCGTGGTCGGCGAAGCGTGTCGGCTCCCCCTGCACCGTCTGGGTCCCGGACACGGCCGTCGAGCGCAAGGTGAACGCCATCCGCGCCCTCGGCGCGACGGTGAAGACCATGCCCCACGACCAGATCATGGAATCGATGACGGGCGACCGATGGTCGAAGGACCCGCAAGTGTACGTCCATCCCTTCGGCGACCGGCTCGTCATGGCGGGGCAGGGCACGATCGGGCTCGAGATCATGGAGGACCTGCCGGACGTGAAGTCGGTCATCGTGCCCGTGGGCGGCGGCGGCCTGTCCGTGGGGATCGCGACGGCGATCAAGGCCGTACGCCCCGGCGTCAAGGTCTACGGCGTCCAGGCCGCGAACGCCGCGCCGCTTGCCCGTTCGTGGGAGACGGGGAAGCCGGAGAAGGTCCCGACGCCCAAGACGATCGCGGACGGGATCGGCGCGAGCATCGTGTTCGACTACATGTTCCCCTTGCTGCGCCGCGCCCTCGACGGCGTCCTCACGGTGACCGAGGACGAGTTGCGGGCCGCCGTGGGCGAGCTCGCGTCGGAGGCGCACGTCGTTGCCGAGCCGGCGGGCGCCTCGAGCCTGGCCGCGGCCCGGCAGCAGGCGGAGAAGCTCGCGAGGCCGGTCGCGTGCGTCGTGAGCGGCGGGAACATCGCGCCGACGCTACTTTCCGAGATCGCCGCCGGGAACCGGTAGGGTGGGCGAAGGGACCGGCGTGGGCCGCGGGGAGCCGGAGGCGAGCATCGCCGCGATGAGGACGCCGAAACTTAGGACGAGCCCGATTTGCGCGACGCGTTGAATCCCGTCGAGGCCAAGCGCCAGGCCGGCGAGGAGGCTCGCCGCGCCGCCCGACACGGCCACGGCCGCGTCGACGACGCCGAGGAGGCGTCCGCGGTGGGCCGCGCGCGCCGCGTCCGCGAGGATGGTCGTCGCGCCGAGGAACGCGAAGCTCCAGCCGATCCCCACGCCGAGCAGGGATAGGCTGTGGATGCGGCTGTCGGGCACGAGGGCCATGGCGACGTTCGAGACGAGGAGGTACGCCGCGCTCGTGTAGAGGAGGGCCTTCCGACCGAAACGGTCCCCGAGGACGCCGATCACGGGCCCGAACGCGAACATGCCCACGACGTGGACGGTGAGCGTCCCGGAGATGTATCCTGCGCTGTGCCCGGCGTGGTCGAGGCTCGCGCCGGTCACGCTCATGATGCTCGCCATCGCGGCCTGCGCGAAGAGGAGCGCGGCCGCGGCCGTGAGGATCGCGCGCCACGGGACGCCTCGGGCCCCGGCGACGACGGGCTGGGGCGGCGGGGGCTCGAGGCTCTGGATGAGGAGCCCGGTCTCCTTCGGGTCGGGTTCGATCCTCGCGATGAGCGATGCCGAAACGATGCTAAGAAGCGGCGCGAGGCCCCAGAGGAGCGCGAGGAACGATTGGCCGAGGGTCGGCTCGAGCCGTTGGGCAAGAAGCGTGAGCGGGACGGCAAAGAGCGCTCCGAAGACGAGGTAGAACACGAGGCGTCCGAGTCCGCGGGCGCGTTGGCTCGTGGGGTAGAGGTCGGCGGCGGCGAGCCGGGTGAGGTAGGTGGAGGTCGCGCCGAGGGCCCCGATGAAGTGGCCGACGAGGAAGAGCCAGAGGCTCTCGGCCACGATGGCGGCGCCGCCGACTGCGAAGCCCGCGCCTGCGACGAGGTGCCCGGCGATGAGCACCGGCTTCCTCCCGAAGCGGTCCATGAGGTAGCCCGAGGGGAAGCCTGCGAGGAGGGAGGCGAGGTAGAGGAGCGCAAACGGCACGCCGGCGAGCGCGGCGTTGTGGGAGAGTCGCACGACGATGACGCTCACCCAGGCGCCGCTTACGGGGACGACGATCCAGGCGACGGCCCAGGACAGGCCGAGGAGCCTTGCGGCGCGGCGGGTGTCGGGGAGCAACGCGCCTTCCGAGGGCCGACGGGGCTATTTCTCTTTCTTACCGGGGGGTCCGCCGAAGTCCTCGATGCCCCGCGCCGTGCGCTCAACGAGCGGCTCGGAACAGCGCTCGGCGGGGAAGGAATCCTTGAAGACGTCGTCGTGGACGCGGTACGACCTGAGGAGGTCGATGCCGGCCGGCCTCAGGAGCCGCCTCATCGCTTTCTCGTCCTCCGCGGCGAGCCACGTCTTTGCTTCGTCCCAGTCGCGAAGCGTCACGATCTCCCGGGGCGTGTCGTGGATGGGCTCGAACACGGGTCCCGCGTCGACGGTGACCATCGTGACGTGCCACTCGGTCCGGAACGGGCCCTTCTTGACGCGCCCCAGGCCGGGGATGAGCATCGGGTCGCCGTCGTTTCGCTTGATCGCGAACCAGCGACGCTTGCCGTGCCGCGTCGTCGCTTCGTACCCGTGGCTGATGGGGATGACGACGTGGTTGCCGGGCCGCTTCCACATGCCGTTCCACAGCGGGCTCGTCGCCAGCCGGTCGTCGCGCGCGTTCCAGTCGAACCGGCCCGTGCGCAGGCCGAGATTGCCCACGTGCTGCTCGAAGTGCTTCTCCCCGCGGGCGACGAGGTTCACGAGGTTGTTGGGCCGGATCCGCATCTGGGGCCGAAACGGCATCACCTCGTGGACCTCGTACGCTCGGTACTTGAACACGATGTTGCCGTGCTGGTCGATGAAGATGCACATGCTTCGTTGGGCCCCGAAACGCGCGAAGCTTCTTATCCGACGCGGCGCTGGGCGCGTTTGGGGCGTCCTCGCGCTTGGTCGCGTTCCAGCCGCTTGACTGGTTCTGGGTCGGCGCATACACGGTCCTCACCGTCGTCCTCGGGCTCGCATTCTACTTCCTGGGGAAGCGTTCCGCCGAGGACTTCTTCATCGCGGGACGCGGGCTCCCATGGTGGCTTCCCTCGACGAGCGTCTACGCGACGCACACGGCGACCGATACGCCGATCTGGATGATGGGCTCGATCTACCGCTACGGCGTCGCGGGCATCTGGCTCGGGTTCTTCACGGCGTGGGCCGCGATCAGCGCGTTCGTGAGCACGAAGATCTTCCGCCGGAGCCTCGCCTACACTCACGCCGAGTACCAGGCGCTCCGGTTCGGCGGCCTCGGCGGCGAGCTCCTTCGCGGGTGGTTCGCGGGCTGGCAGATCTTCATCCAGATGTTCATCCTCGGCTGGGTCGGCATCGCGATGGGCCGCGTCGCCCACCTCGCGTTCGGTTGGCCGGACTGGGTCGGGCTCGTCGTGTTCGGGCTCGTCGGGGCCGTCTACACGATCGCGGCCGGCTTCTGGGGCGCGATCATCGCGGACGTCCAGCAGGGCATCGTGGCGTTCGTCATCATCGTCCTCGTAAGCGTCTGGGGCGCGAAGGCCGCCGGCGGGATCGGGGGCATCCGCGAGCGCCTTGCGGCCTCGGGCCAGGAATGGAAGCTCGACCCGTTCCATTTCACCGGCCTCTTCGGAGGCGACTTCAGCGTGTTCTGGTTCGCGACGATCCTGCTCGTCGCCATCATCGGGGGGATCGGGATGGGCTCGAGCATCGACTGGTACATCGAAGCCCAGCGGATCCAGAGCGCGAAGACCGTCCGGGACGCCTCGTGGGCGATGTGGAGCGGGGCGCTCCTTATCGTCGTCCGCAACTCGATTTGGGCCGTCGCGATGATCGCGTTCGTCGCGCTCTTCCCGTCGTTCGACCTCGCCGATCCCTCCCAGGCACGGACCGCCGAGCTAGGCTGGTACCACATCGGCTTCGAGACGTTTCCCGTCGGCCTCGTCGGGTTCTTCTTCGCCGCCATCCTCGCGATCCATCTCTCGACGGTCTCGGGCTCCATGAACCTCGGCGCCCTCTATTGGACGCGCGACATCTACCACCACTACATCCGCCCCCAGGCCACCCAGGCGCAGCTCGTCCGGGTCGGGCGCATCTCCACCGGCGTCATCCTCCTCGGCTCCTTCGTGTACGGCTCCATCATCGGCAACATCACGGAGTGGCTCATCTTCGCACTCTGGATCATGGTCGCCGGCGTGTGGCTTCCCAATATCCTCCAGGTCGTGTGGTGGCGCGTCAACGCGTGGGGCTACCTCGTGACGTGGATCGCGAACCTCGGCGTCAGCTGGCTCGTCGTGTGGATCCTTCCCGCGCTCGGCGTCCTCCCGACGTTCCACGAGTCGTTCCAGTTCTGGATCCTCATGGCACTGAGCGCCTTGGTGTTCCTCCCGGTGACGCTCCTTACGCCGCCCGAGCCGATGGACCGCCTCGTCCAGTTCTACGACGCCGCGCGCCCCGTCGGATGGTGGGGCCCCGTGAGGCGCGAGTGGGAGCGACGGCAACGCATGGCGGAGGCGCGTCCTTGAGACTCGTCGGCGAACCGTGGACGCCCGCGTCGGCAGACCGTTGGACCTACCACGACCTCATCGTGTCGATCCTGAGCCCGCTCGCCTTCGTCGCGACCGCGGCGGGGTCCGTGTACGTCGCGCTCGGGGAGGCGCGCGGCTGGTTCCTCCTCGCGGCCGCGCTCGGCCTCGGCCTCCTCATCTGGGCGATCATCGACCGCAAGCTCCGGGCGCAGTCCGAGGCGTTCCGCGAGCGCGAAGAAGCGCACAAGGCGCGCCTCGAAGACCGCCAGACCTGGGAGGGATAGCCGCGGTCGAACCCGCCCTCAAGGTCGTCCTCGGCATGACCGTCGCCTACCTCGCGAGCTTCGCAGGCATGTTCTTCGCCTGGTACCACTGGCGGCGCCGCCAGCGTCAACATCAGGAATCCACCGCCGCGGAGGACAAGCCTTGATTCTCCAGGGCGACCCGGTCCAGGACCTCGGGCCGATCGGCGACGCGTGGACGGGCGTCGTGTACCCCGCCGTGACGCTCGCGCTCTCGGTCCTCGTGAGCTGGTACCTGTACTGGCACTTTGTGCGCAAGCGACGCCACGAGGGTCGCTGAACCCGGGCGAACCTTTTTACGTCCCGACGCCAACCCGCCGCCCCCGTGCGGTCCCACCTCGGTGCGTTCCTTCTTCTGGGCATCCTCGGCCTCTCCGGCTGCTTCGGCGGGGCCGCGCCGGACGAGGCGTCAGGAAAGGTCCAGTCGGCGCAAGGGGCGGCGGGAGGCCTCCACCCGGACCTCGCCGAGGACGTCCGCGCAGAGTTCCTTCGCGCGTACAAAGCCTACGTCCGCGTCGCGGGCGACCACGACGAGATCTCGCCTTTGTCAGGAAAAGGCACCGACTTCTTCGCCCAGGGGCATCCCGTCGCGCTCGCCCGGATCGAATCGCTCGACACGCTCTACATCATGGAGATCGACGCCGAGCTCGACGCCGCCGTCGCGTACATCGTCGACAACGTGAGCTTCGACATCGACGCGAACTTCCAGGTGTTCGAGGCCATCATCCGCGTCACGGGAGGGCTCCTTTCCGGGTACCACGCGACCGGCGACGAGCGCCTCCTTGCGAAGGCCAAGGACATCACCGACCGCCTCATGCCGGCGTTCGAGAAGTCTCCGACCGGGATGCCGTACCGGTTCGTGAACCTGCGCACCGGCGCCGTGACCGGGCCCAACAACTACCTCGCCGAGATCGGCACCTGCATCACCGAGTTCGGGTACCTCAGCGAGGTCACGGGCGACGCGCGGTACGTCGACGCGGCGAAGAAGGCCCTCAAGGCGGTCTACGACCGGCGCTCCTCGCAGAACCTCGTCGGGACCACGATCAACGTGGAGACGGGGCAATGGGTCGGCCCGCCCGTCGTCTCGACGATCAACCCGCCCGTCGACTCGTTCTTCGAGTACCTCTTCGAGGGCGCGAAGTTCCTCGGCGACCGCGAGCTCCTCACGTGGTTCGAGACGCTCAACGGCGCGATCATCGAAAAGCAGCGCGTCGTGGTCCCCGCCGCCGGCGGCTCAACGGTCGACCAGAACGTCTGGTTCTCCTCGAACGAGTACTCGACCGGCCTGCCGGAGTCCCTCGTGCAGTCGGAGCTCGCCGCGTTCTACGCGGGGCTCCTTGCGGAGTCCGGGCAGGTCCAGCTCGGCCGCGCCTACCACGACGCCTGGAAGCGCGTCCTCGACCGCGGCGGCTTCCGTGTCCTCCCCGAGGGCGTCAACCCGGTGCAGTACCAGGCGACGAGCGGGACAAACTGGTTGCGTCCGGAGTACGTCGACGCCGCCCTCAGCCTTTGGTTCGTCACGAACGACACCGTCTACGTCGACCGCGCCGTCGAGTACTACAACAACATGAAGGCCACGAGCCGCGTCGAGAACGGGTACACGGTCCTCCTCGACGTGCGCACGCGCCCCGAACGGCAAGGCGACACGACGCCCGCCTACTGGTACTCGGAGAACATGAAGTACTACTACCTCATGTTCGGACGCCCCGCGCGCTTCGACTACGAGGACAACTACCTGACGACCGAAGGGAACGTGCTGCGCGGGCTGCTGCGCGCCTAGTAGCTCGCGCCGCCGCGGTAGACGCAGCTCTTGCCGTCCGTCGTCCGCCCGAAGACGAGCGTCTCGAAGCCGGCCGGGTAGACGATGTCCTCAAGGAAGTCGAACACGTAGTCGAGCCCGCGGCCGTCCACGACGACGCGGTAGGACTCTCCTCCGCCTGAAAGCTGTCCCGCGATCCTCCAATCCGGGTAGTCGCTGCTTTCGAAGACCCGGTCGGTCGACGAGGACGACGACTCCTCGCCGTACTTCCACCGGCACGCGGTCCGGTCGGCGTTGAAGGCGACGTATTCGTAGTAGGAGTACTCGCTCGAGTACCCCTTGTTCTTGACGTGGTACCGGCGCCAGGTCCCTTCGAGGGCCTCTTCGAAGTCCGAAAGCGGGCCGGCGGCCGCGGGGGCGTCGCTGGTTGTTTTCGGCGGGACCGGTTGGGTCGTGGCTCCGACGTCGTCCGCCGCCGGTGGCGCGGGGGCCTCCGTCACGCATCCGGCGAGCGACGCCGTGAGGGCGAAGACGAACCAGCGTCGGGAGGGTGGGGGAACGGCGGTCACGGGAACCAGGACCGGTCTCGTGGCGGGTCCCTATTTGAGCCCTGCCAGAAAGCATTACACGCGACGGGTTCCGCGCGAAGCCGTTATCCGTGCCCACCGGGTTCGCCCGACCCACGTTCTTCTTCCACCGCCGCTACCCGCAGGCCCTCCTGGTCGTCTTCGCGGCCGTCTTCCTCCTCTTTGCCATCCGGCCGCTCGACGTCTTCGATTTCTGGCTCGAGAACATGATTGTCCTCCCCTTCGTCGCGCTCCTCGTCGTCTCGAGGCGGCGTTTCCCGCTCTCCAACATCTCGTACACGCTCATCCTCACGTACCTCGTCATCCACGAGGTCGGCGCCCACTACAAGTACGACGTCCCCATCGATTGGGAGTCGCTCGGCTCCGAGCGCGACCACTACGACCGCCTCGTCCACTTCTCATTCGGGCTCTTCATGGCGTACCCGATCCGCGAGATGTTTCATCGCCTCGCGCGGACCCGAGGGCTCTGGAGCTACTACCTCCCGCTCGACGTCACGTTGTCGTTCTCGGCCGTCTACGAGATCATCGAGTGGGCGGCGACCCTCGTCGTGAGCCGCGAGGCCGGCCTCAACTTCGTCGGCGCGCAAGGGGACGAGTGGGACGCGATCAAGGACATGGGCCTCGCGGGCCTCGGAGCGCTCATCACGATGACGACCACCATGGTCATTGCGTACCGCAACAACCCCCGGTTCCGCGACGAGTTCAAGTCGAGCTTCCAGCCTGAACTCGACGAACCCATGGGCGAGGTGCTCTTGGAGCGTTGGCGGCGTGAGAAAGGTCCGTGAAGGCCCCGAAATCAGGGGCGGGCCGCGAAACTTTTTCCCGGCCTCCCGCGTTCCCGGATCGGGCACCGTCCCGGGCGTGCGTCGAGTGACCAAGGTGTTGTTCCGGAACGTCGACGAGTACATCGCGAGCTTCCCCAAGGGCATCCAGGCGACGCTGCGCCAGGTGCGGCGCGCCATCCGGGACGCGGTGCCGAAGGCCGAGGAGGTCATCCGCTACCACATGCCCACCTACAGGTTCCACGGCCCCTTGGCGTCGTTCGCCGTCTTCAAGGAGCACTACTCGCTCTTCGGCGTTCGCAGGGCCGATTTCAAGAAGGAGCTCCCGCCGTACGAAGGGACCGGCCGGGGGACCGTCCGGTTTCCTTTCGACGCACCGGTTCCGGTCCGGCTCATCGCGACGATTGCGAGGCATCGCGCGAAGGAGAACCTGCGTGCGCCGGCGAAGCGGTAGGCGCCTCTGCAATTCCTAGATTGGGTCCAGGCCGAGCGTGACGGTCGCCGGGACACGTCGGATGTCGGTCCCGAAGAAGAGCGGAAGGCACTCGATGCCGGTGATCGTCGCGCAGTGCGTCATGACGCCTACCGCGCCGCCCGTCGCGCAGCCAGGGAGGGCGCCCGCGACCTCGACCATGGGCGAGCCCGAGTCGCCACCCGAGATCTCGCCGACGCCTTGGAAGGACCGCCCGTCGAAGGCGAGGATGGCGCTTGTGCGCGGGACGGAGGCGATGAGGCCGGTCTGGATCCCGTGGCCGACGTGCTTCCCGGCCTCCACGCCGGGGGACCAAGCGGCGCAGCTCGGGCCTCCGACGTAGGCGACGTTCGCGTCGACGAAGAGGTCCCACGCGGGATCGATGTTGATGAGGGCCCAGTCGTTGCCCACGCCGCCGTTTCGGAACGACCCGACGGTCCCGAGGGCCGTGACGAGGGGGATCGTGGGGACGGCGAGGATGTAGACGGTCTCGCCGCGCGACTCGGGGCAATGACCGGCCGTGCCGATCTGTCGGAAGGCCGAGTAGATGAAGTTGTACGTGCACAGCACGCCGGACTCACTGAGGTAAAGGGCGCCGGGACGGATGAACAAGTAGTCGGGTGCCCCTGCAGGAACGCCGACGGGGACCGCGGTCGGTGCGACGGTCTCACCGGTAAGAGGGTTGTAGAGGAGGCCCTCCGCGGCGGCCGCCTTCGCCGCGAGGGCGGCCTCCGGGGTCCACCAATCAGGGGCCTTGCCTTCCAGTTCCATGACGCCGTAGGCGACGGAGGTCGTCTCCTCGGAGCCGGCGACCGGCACGAGGGGGATCAACAAGGCGCAGACCGCGGTGGCCATCGTGAGCTTCATTTGGGGTCCCTTCTCGGGGCGAAGCGACGCCCCAGGCCACGAGATTTCCTTGGGCTTGAAAAAGGGGAGCCGCGGATTCCGCCCGGGCATGCATCGAAGATGGGGCCACGGCGGGCGTTCTCGCGAATCGTGCGCGCAGGCCTAGGCGACGTCCTGCCGCACCCAGTGGCCGAGTTTCGAGCGGATCTTGGACTGCTGGGCGGAGGGCAGGTGGGAGTCCTTGAGCATGGCGACGAAGTTGCGGTAGTCCTCGCGGGACATGTGGCCGTCCGCAAGGAGCTGCTCGAGCTTCACGAGGAGGCGGTAGGGGAGTTCGCCGAACGAGTCGACGAGGCCCGCGATGCGCGTGCGCGTGAGGTGTTCGTCGAGCCGCCGTTCGACGACGACGTACTGGCCTTCGGCGAGGTGGCCCTGCATGAGGTCGCGGCGCAGGTCGGTGCGGATGACCAGGAGCGACTCTTCGAGTCCGCGGGCGTCGTCGCGGTAGAGGGATTGGGCGTCGTCGATGCGTCGCATGTACCGGCGCATCGAGCTGCGTCGCGTGCGGAAGACGGCGAAGCCTCCCACGGAGACCGCGAAGGCGGAGAAGACGCCGAAGATGTCCCAGAAGTTGTCGGGGCCGAACGGGATGCCAAACGTTTGGCCGGCCTCCGCGGCGGGGACACCCACCCATTGGATGGAGGCGGGCTCCTTGCGTAGGGCCTCGTCGATCCGGTAGACTTGGCCGGTGCTCTTCGATGGATCGGTGCGCATGATGGCGAAGGTCGCGGCGCCGGCCCGTCGGACGTCGATCCCTTTCTCGACGGGGACCCCGAAGCAGGCGTCGGGCGCGTACAGGCTGAGGATGCCGACCCGCTGCCCTTGCACGGGCGCAAGCTGCGTGTACTCGGATTCGATCGTCTTCCAGTCGAAGACCTGCGGGTCCTGGGGCGTCTTCGCGAACACGCCGGGGTCGACGGGTTGGCAGAACGCCTGGGGCGCCTGGCCTTTCTTCGCATAGAGGCCGACGGTCGTGACGCCCGAGGCGACCTCGAAGCTCGCGGCGTAGATGGCGGCGTCGATGTTGTCGGTCCACTCGGGGGGGAAGTCGTCGAGCTCGAACCGGACGCGTGTCATCCCCGGGGCGTACCCGTACGCCTCGAAGACGAGAAGCGCAAACCCTTTGGGCTCCGCCACAAGCAGTGCGGGCGCAGCAGAGGACTGGTTCCAGTTCTCGTCGTTCATGCGGTCGATAACGCGCAGGCCGAAGCCTTCCGCGAGGCCCGCGGACCCGACACGGGCGCGGTAGAGGGGTAGCAGGACCGCGTCGCGGGTGCTGTGCGGGAAGCAATCGGTCGTCTGAAGGAGCTCCACGCACGCATGGGCGCGGGCCGGGTATCGGACGGCGCCCGCCGGTGTCGTCGCGCTGGGGGGCGTCGAGGTCGCGGGCTCGTAGGTGACGATCTCGGCGGACACCTGGGTCGCGACGTCTCCGACACGGATCGTGCCCATGGCCGCGCGCGGGAACGTGATCCGAAGAATATCTTCGTCGTCGAGGATCGTGAGCATCGCAGGGAAGGGCCGCCACACGGGCTTCGGCGCGTTGTCGTCGGGCACGACGTAGGCGCCGCTCCAGCGGCGGATTCCCCCCTCCACGCGCAGGCTCGCCGAGTAGGTGCGGTCGGGGCCGAACGCGACGAGCACCCCGACCCACATGTCCCCCGGGGCCTCGTCGACGCGGGCCACTTTGACGTCCAACAAGAAATCCCTCGCGTCCTCGTGAAGGAGAAGGCCGACGATGTCGTTGTCCGAGCGGGATTTGCTTCCGAATTGGTCGCCGGCGGGGTCGTCGATGGAGAAGGGCCCTTGGGTCGACGTGAACGGCGTCGCGGCGGCGGGGACCGTGAAGATGAAGTCGCGGCCGGGATCGGCGCGGTCGGTCAGCACCTGGCGGTGGGAGTTCTCGTCGTGGGGCGGGCAGGTGTAGGGGGCGTCGGGGTTGCAAGGAGGCGCGACGGTCGTGCTGTAGTGCGCCGGGCCCTCGTTCCGGCTCTGGAGGATGAACGCGTACGGTTGGCTCACGCGTCCTTCGTCCTCGGTGGGAAGGAGGATCCGGGGGACGTTCCATCGGATGACTCCGGGGCTTCCCGGTACGACCTCGACGGGGACCTGCCATCGGCAGTAGTTCAGCCCCGTGCATCCGCCGTTCGTGTGACGGACGAGGAACTCGGTCGAGTACACGGGCGCGCCGCGTGATTCTTGGACCTCGAAGGACAGCGTCCGGGCGCCCGCGCGCGCTCCTTGCAAGGCATTCCAGCGGACGGCGTAGACCGTGCGAAGGTTCTCCTCCGAGGCCACCGCGCCGTCGAAGGCCGCGGTGAGGCTCGCGACCCCGAGCTCCACGACCAAGGACTCGGGCGTTTCCGAGAAGTCGACGAAGCGGAGGTCGGCCGCGGGTGCCGCCTTTCGGACCGTCGGCCCCGCCGAACCGGCGACGGGAAGCGATTGGTCGTACGCGTCGCCCTCCGGGTCCGTGACCTCGGGCTCATGGCTCGTCGAGGGGGACTGCGCAAGAACCGCCAACGGTAGAAGGAGCAAGCCCAAGACTGGGACGGCGAGCTTTCCCCATCGCTTCTGAGCAAATCCTCGAACCTTCTTTTCTGAAACTTTTTGTCCCACACCGGCAGTTTCG
>JACPAO010000065.1 GCA_016180755.1 Methanobacteriota archaeon | reverse complement strand
CGCGCCGGCGGAGATGACGTCCCCGTCGCTGTGGGAGGCTCCGACGGCCAGGGGGTCGCCCGCCCGTGGGGCGAGCCGGCCAGGGTAGGCCGCGGGCGCGGCGCCCGCACGTGCCGCGCGCCGAGTTCGACCGGCTTGCGCCGCGCTACGAGCGGGGCAGCCGCGTCATGAGCCTCGGGCGCATCGTGTCGTGGCGCCGGAAGGCCGTCGCCGCGCTATCGCCCCGGAGGGGCGCCCGGTACCTGGACGTCGGCGCCGGGACGGGCGAACTCACGCGTGCCATTCTAGGGGCCGAACCGCGCGCCAACGTCGTGGCCCTCGATGCGAGCCGCCGGATGCTTCGCGCTGGCCGGCTCGATGGCCTCGCGCACGTCACGACGCGCGTCGCCGACGCGACGACCACAGGCCTCGGCTCCCGCGCCTTCGACGGGATCGTGAGCGGGTTCATGCTTCGGCACCTCCGGGGCTTCGACTTGTTCTTCCGGGAGATGGCACGCCTCCTCCGGCCGGGCGCGCCGCTCGTCCTCCTCGAGGCCCACTACCCCGAAGGCCGCTTCCGGCGCCTCCTCTTCCAAATCTACTTCTTCGGGTTCGCCTGGCTCCTGGGCGCGCTCGTCACCGGGACGTTCCGCGCCCACGTGGGCCTGTACCGGAGCGTGAAGGCGTTTCCGGGCTTGCCGGCGCTCGAGGCCGCGGCCGGCCGGCACGGGTTCGTCCGCACCGGGATCGAGCGCGGCGCCTGGACAGGCTTCTTCCTCCTCGTCCTCGCAGCGCCGCACCCGGCCGCCCGTCCTTGGGCTCCGCGCCGTGGCGGCAGGGTCTTGAAGGAGGGCCTACTTCCGGCGCCGAGGTCGAGTCCATGGGGATCGGAAAGAAGAGCATGACGAAGCGGCACAAGCGGCTCAAGTCGGGCGGCAAGCCCGCGCGCTGGACGCGCGGCAACTCGCACAGCAAGCGGCACGCCCGGTAGGCCGCCTTTTCAACGCTTCGGTCCGATTCAAATCGAACGCCTTGTAAGGGCTTCGGCACCTCTACAGATACGGGATGCACATGCCCTACGAACACAAGGGATACAAGCTGCACACGCTGGATGTGGAACTGAAGGGCGGCCGCGAGCAGACGATCTACTTCTTCTCGCGCCACAAGCCGAAGTCCGGCAAGCCCACGGACATGCCGAAGGGCTACAAGGTCGGCGTCAACAAGCGCACGGGCCTGCCGTACCTCAGCAAGAACTGAGCACGGATCATCGGCCCGTTTCGGCGGGCCGATTCTCTTTCCTCTCCTTTCGAGCGTTTCCTTTTCCCACCCCGCCTCCACCGTACGGGCGCGAGGGCAACCACGGGTCCCCGCGTTGGGGGCCGATGGGCGTATAAAGGGGACCCAAGCAAAGATCGTGCCAAGGGTGTAGTCGGGTTCATTCGTTGGTTGGGTCGAGGGAGGCGCCCCCGAGGTGCCAACCATGGTCGCAATCCGCGCGTCAACCAGGCTCGTCGTCCTGGGCTTCGCCTTCGTGATAATCGCCGCCGGTCAGGCCGCCGCGGGAGAACCGTTCCCCCCGCCGCCCGTCCCGCCGCCTCCGCCTTTCTCGTTCGAATATCCCCTTCCCGATCCGTCAGCCTGCCTGTGCCTGCCCAACTTCATGGTCCAGGACCCCCACATGACCCACTTCTGGTGGGCCCGCGCGGCCGGTTCCGGCGACCTCGGCATCACCCTGGTCGCGCTCCAGGTCAACGCCGCCGAACAGGGCCGCGCCACGATGCGCGTCTTCGACATGGGCGGCGTCCTGCGCGGTGCCGTCGCCGTCGAGCACCCCGCCGCGGCCGGCACGGAAGCCACGGCTCCGCCCGTCGTCATCGCTTCGCCGCCTCCCGGTTCTGTGTACCGTCTTGAGGTCCGCGTCGAGCCGCGGTACCTGGGCCAGACCGAGCCCCTGGCGCGCCATTACACCCTGCGGCTCCACGGCGCGACGCTCCTGGGGACCCATTCGCCCCTCTCCGCCCAGGCGGAGGCGCCGGATGCGCTCTGGCACGTGAACGTCCTTTCTGGCGAGAGCCTCAACGTCGTCGTGTTCCCGGGGCCCGAGGCCCCCGCCACCACCGGGAACGTGACCGCCTACCGTCCCGACGGAAGCCTCGCGATGACCGTGCCCCTTGGCTTCCCGATGGACATCGTCGGCGCCATGCCGGGGATGTGGGGCCTCGCGATCCGCGGCTTCGACCACCACTACCAGATCGACAAGCGCAGCGGCGCGGACCGCGGCCTCTACGCCGCGTGGGACACCTCCGGCTACGGGGACGTCTCCGGCTCGATCACGCGGGCAGGAAGCGTGCCGAACACGATCCCGGTCGAGATACTCATGCTCGACCTTGCGTCCGGCGCCATCGTGCGCTCGGCCTCGGGCGTCACCGACTCGTACGGGTTCTCGAAGGTTCCCGTGGGCCGCTACTTGGTCATCCTTCGCTCGGCCGAGGAGGGGATTGGCGAGCACACCCGGAACCTCATCCTCACCTGCATGGCGCGGGCCATCGTCGACTTCGACCTCCCTGACCGGCCGCCCCGTGCCGACGCGGGCGAAGACCAGGTCGTCGTCGAGGGCGCGACGGTCCTCCTCGACGCGGGCGCCTCCTCCGACCCCGATGGCGATCCCCTCACGTTCTCCTGGGCCACGACGGTCCTCTCGGGACCGGGCGTCATCCTGTCCGCCCCCGGCACGGCCGACCCGAGCTTCGGCACCCGCGACGACGGCGAGTACTTGTTCACCGTCACCGTGAGCGACCCCTTCGGCCAGCGGTCGTCGGTGGGCGTCGGCGTGCGGGTCCTCAACGCCGCGCCCGTCGTGGACGCGGGCGGCGACTTCGACGTGATGCTCGGCGAAGCGATCGCCCTCGAAGGGCTCTACTCCGACGCCGGGTCCATCGACACGCACGCCGCGACGATCGATTGGGGCGACGGGGTCCTCGAGCCGTTGGCCGCAAGCGGCGGGCTCGTGACCGCTTCCCACACGTACGCGTCGGCGGGCTCGTACCCGATCCTGGTCTGCGTGACCGACGATGATGGGGCGACCGCGTGCGACGCGACGAGCGCCGCCGTCCGGACGCCGCCTCCCGGTCCGCCCGAGCCCGGCCCCGGCGAGCGCCTCATCGAGGCGGGCGCCATCGACGACCACGACTGCGACGGCACCGAGTGGCACTTTGTGATCAACCAGGTCCGTTCGGGCGTCCGGGCCCCGGCCTCGATCTTCGTCGAATGGGCGAACGGCGAATCGGCCACCGTCGAGCTCTCGAGGATGACCGGACAGACCGCTCACTACTACACGACCCTCAACCTCGGCTCGATGGTCGTCGGGGCCTACGCCGTCATCGCCGAGCAGTGGACCGGCGAGTTCCGGCTGTCGCACGGACCCTGCTAGCCGCGAGGTTCATGCCAGGCGGGGCCCGCGCGCCCCGCCCCTCTTTCCCCTGTGGATCCGCGGCGGCGCCGCGCTCCGTTTCCGAAACTATTTGAGCGGGCGTTTCCCTCCGTTCGTGGGATGCACCCGGCGTGCCGTTCGACAAGCGTAGCTTAGTCATTCCCGATGGGACCCGGTTCGAGGAGCATACCATTGTCGCTCCGGCGGACATCGTCCTCGGGAACCACACCCGCGTCGAGTTCGGGCTGCGGACCGAGGCGCGGATCTTCGGCGGCGAGAACGTGCGCGTCACGGGCGCGGTCTCCTCGGGGGCCGAGCTGCGCTTTGACAACTTCAGCGCGGTCACGGGCGACGTCGAGGCGAAGGGGAACGTGTTCCTCGGCGAGCGCACGCGCGTCGAGGGGAAGCTCGTCGTGGGGGGCGACCTGGACGTGGGGGACGACGTCGCGATCACGAAGGGCTTCGAGGCGAAGGGCTGGATCAACATCCGCAGCCCCGTCCCGATCGTCATGTACCTGTTCCTGTACCTCATGGAGCTCCTTCGCATGGGCCGCTCCGAGGAGGTCGACAAGATCCTCAAGGACCTCGAGGACGCGAGGGAGCAGATCCAGATCGGCGAGAAATTCCTGTACCTCCCCGACCGTTCGAGCCTCGGCCTCCAGCACTCGACGATCCACGGGAACTTCTTCGTCGGGAAGGACTGCCGGATCCTCGGGAACTACAACGTCAAGGGGAACGCGACCGTCGGGCCCGGGTCGAAGGTCTACGGCGCGCTCCGGGCGCAGGGCACGGTCAAGCTCCTCGGGGCCGCCGAGGTCCAGGGCACGCTCGAGACGCTTGGCAAGATCGTGATCGGCGAAGGCTGCCGCGTCCTGGGAAACGTCCGCGCGCTCGAGGTCGAGATGTTCCCCTCGAGCGTCGTCGACGGAAAGATCGTGGCCCCGAACGGCGTGAAGTTCACGACGCGCGAGAGCATCGCGATGGACGAGAAGATGGAGCGCTACGAGGCCGGCATGGTCGACAACATCGTCGACCTCCTGGGCTGACGGGGCCACGGATTCATCGGGTCCCCCCGCGGTCTGCGGTCCTACATGAAGGCCGCGCACGCCGTCCTCGTCCCGCCGACGAGGGTTTTTATCACGGGCCCGCGCATCGTATGGGACAGGGCGGGTTGTGAGGCTCCCAAAACTAGTCCCCCTCGTAGCGGCAGGGCTGTTCCTGTTCACGTTCCCGGCTCCCGCCGCGTCGATCCACGAGTTCGTCCCGCACACCGAGGCGCCTCCCACGTGCGAGCCCACGAGCCTCGCCGCGCAGCCGCTCTACGCGCGGCCCCTAGTCAAGGATCGCTGGGACCGGGCGTTCGCCCTCGCCCCCAACGTCTGCCTCCTCCCGGCGGGCGGGGCCTGGTGGGACTGCAACTACGTCGAGGCGCTGCCCGACTCGGACCGCCGGATCTGTTTCTGGCCGGGCCGCGACGAGTCGCAGTTCGCGGGCGACGGAAGCCGCCTCGAGGTCTTCGTCGACCTTGGGATGCTCCGGCGCCTCGCCCAGTCCGCCCTCGGGATCCAGCAGGTCCAGGACCTCGTCGGTACGTCGGCGGAGGTCGAGGTCCGCGTCGGCGCCGAGGCCGCGCGGCTTCGCGTCGTGAACTTCGAGGTCGCGGAGGGTTTCCTCCTCAATGCGCCCCCCGTGTGCACGCCCCTCGAGATGCCTGCCGACCGGCCGGTCCCGGACGCCCGGGGGGTCTGCGCCTCCCGCAGTCCGCCCCGATCCGGCGCGTGCCGGGCCGTCCAGCAGGCCCCCGACCCGGGGGCCCTCTTGTGCTGGTGGGGGAAGGCCGGCGGCGAGGCGGACTTCGTCATCGAGGTGAGCCCCGACGCGCTCCGGGGCATCCTAAACGCCGACCAGAGCCCGACCGTCGCGAAATGGGCGCTTTCGAACCGCTACCTCACGCTCTGGGCCCGCGACGTCGGGAAGCGGGCCGCGATCCGGGCCGCCCTCGAGTTCGGCGGCGTCGGCGACGTGCCCGACCCGACCGAGCCCATCGATAACGCCGGCCAGGTCACGCTCCAAGGCAGGCTCTTCCAGGTCTCCTACTTCCCCCGTGACGGGGTCCTCGCGCCGTGTGCCCGCGACGGGCAGGGCACCTGGTACTGGCTCAACGAGTTCGGGGCCCCTAACGGTTTCGTGGGCCCCAGCACCGTCGAGGCCATGAAGATCTACCTCGAACAGCACGGGCAGCTTCCCGACGAGGAGGACGTCCTCACCGACCTCATCCTCAACTACCTCCCCGGCGGTGTCGTCGAAACGTCGGACGGACCCGTCACCGTCGTGTACCGGTTTGCCCCTGGGTCGCCGTTCGCGCTCATCCCCATGGGGAAGACCCCGACCGGCAACTGGATCGAGCTCAAGGGCGACGGCACGGTGGCGCGGGCCCTCGGGGCTGCCGAGGGGCCGGACACGGAAGCGTCGGTCGCGGCCGCCAAGAGCATCACCGACGAGGTGGACTTCAACCGACAGCCCGGGACGCTCGCCCAGGACCTACGGTTCCTCAAGTACGCGATCTCCCGTAACCCCGCCGCGCCCCAGATCGAGACCGTCCTTCGCGGCGTCGCATCGGGCATCCCGCCGCAGGCGCAGGACGTCGACGGCATCTTCCCGCCCCAGGCACCCCGGCTCGCCTTCGAGGCCGGGGTCACGCGCCCCGCCATCGGCGCGGCCGTCGCCGGCGGGGACTCGCTCCTTCTCGGGATGGCAAGCCACACCCTCATCTGGCAGGACCTTCTCAGCCACGGCGCGATCCAGCCCGAAGGGGAGGTGCAGCCGTGACGACGCCCGAAGCGTCCCCTACCCCCGACGACGCGTCAAAGAGCGAGCCGCCCGCGCCCGACGCCCCCGAGGCCCCCGAGGATGCGTCCGCGGCGCCGGCCGCGGCGTCGGACGCCGTGCCGCAAAACGAGGCGCCGCGACCCAAGGCCAAGGGCCACCGCAAGCTCGCGATCGCGCTCGGATCCGTCGGGGGCCTCCTCGTGATCCTCCTTGGGTTCTTCCTCTACCTCCTGCAGCCGGTTGCGAGCGTCGGCTTCGACGACCCCGTCGACGCCGAGAGCCGAAGCACGAACACGGCGCTCTACGCGACGCTCTTGGCGGCCGGGATCAACGATCCCTTCGTCGACGTGGACGAGGCGCGCGCGTACGTCGCCTACGTGCATCCGAACGCCACGGCGAACGAGAGCCAGCAGGTCGTCTACCAGCGCTTCGTGATCGGTGCGGCGGCCGACGCGGCGCCGGACACCCGGCAGATCCACGTCCTCATGTACGTCGGCAAGGACCCGCGCATCCTGTGGACGGTCGCCATGTCGGACGTCCGGGCGTACCTCCGTGGCGAACTCGACGCGGACGGCTTCGACGCGAAGATCGCGAAACAGACGTTCTGATCACGGCGACGCGGGCGTCACGCTCACGACCACCTGGCCGCTCAACGACGTCACCTGGATGCTGATGGTCCAGGCTCCCTTCGCGCCTGTGGTCGTCTTGGACTCCGCGGTCTGGCCGCTTCCCGAATGGGTCCGCGAGTAGACCTGGGTCCCGGCCGAGTCCTTGATCGTGACGGAGGCCGAGCCGGAGCCCTGGAAGACGGCCGAGACCTGGGCCGAACCCTTGTCGTTCTGCCACTGGTAGGAATCGGCCGTGCCCGGCGGCGTGCCCTGGAGCGTGTACGTGAACACGGTCCCGTTGCAGATCGTCTTCTGGCCGCCTCCGCCCTGCTCGACCTGACAGTTCACGTTCGCCGTGCACCCGGAGGCAAGAAGCGACGCCGAAAGCACGACGGTCAACCACGCAGGGAACGTACCCACCCATTGCACCATGGACGCAGGATTTGGCGGGCAAGGACTTAACCTTGATGGAGAAAGGGTTCCCCTGACGCTGACGCACCGCAGCCGGCGGCGGCAGGGCCGAAATTTCGGTGCCTCACGTCCCGCGTCAGGTCGCGGACGGCTGCCTTCGCTTTAGCGTGTTCGCACGGAGGAACACCAGAAGGACAGTGGCGAAGTAAAGCAGGAGCCAGGTCATGGAAATGACGCCGAAGGCCCCGGTTTCCGACCAACTGGTCCTCGGAAGGGTGCCAAGTGCCACCCCAAGCGCCGTCCCGATGCCCACCATCGTGTACCCGACCTTGAAGTCTCCGAGAATCAGTAGCCCTAGCCCTGGAAAGGGCGTGAGCGCGGAAAATTGCGCGGTTCCAATCACGATTTTGTCGCGCCGAGGCGTGTTGTCGGAGTGTGGAAGGGCCGCTCGGAGGGCCCCAACGCTTGCCGCAAGGCCCATATATGTCGCTACCCAGGCGCCTACCCAGCCGAAGGCCACGACGCAGGCAACGAAGGCCGCGGCCCACAATATCGCTAGAATCAGAAATCTTCGCCGCGTTCGTGATTTCGGATACGTGTTTTCCTCGGCCAAAACCGTTCCCATCACCCGTGGGCCACCCGGGAATATAAGGGTCCGCTCAGCAATCCGGCCACGTCCCCAGCGGCGTTGTTCGGGGCAGCGGAACCAGAAGGCTTCGCGGGGTAGCATCACTGGGCCCCACTTCCGTTGGCGCCCAGGTCGGCGGCCCCCAGGAGTTCGAGGCGGCGGAAGACGCCCTTCTTGTCGAGGGCGACGGTCACGCGGTCCTTGCCGCGGGTCGCGGTCACGTAGGCCCGGCCGGGCTTCGCCGCCACGCTGACGCGGTCGCCCCGGAAGGCGCCCCACGCGCAGGGCGCGTAGGCGGCCTTCGCGGCGGTCTCGTTCGTTGTGCTGGCGTCGGGTACGGTTGCGGTGGGACATCTTGTGTCTCCGCAGAACCCGTTCCGCGCCCCCGACTTCAGGTGGGTTTCGCGCGTCGCGCCCCCGTGTCTCTATTCTTGGTCCCTCATCCCACCTTCTTACTTTCTGGACTCCTTTGTTCTGCCACGTTTGCGCGGCGCCGAAAGAAACCATGAAGGAGCAAAGGGGCGCTTAGGGTTCGCGGGACACATGGACACCGCAACCCGCGACGCCGGCCACGGGACGAGGACGCCGCCCACGGCCGCTCCGCGCCCAAGGGCGTGCGGGGCGCCCGGGGCGACGCGTATATGGCCATCGCCCGGCCTTAGATGACTTCGCGACTCCGGCGGCGGACCGCCTCGACAGAGAACCAGCGCCCGCATCCGCAGAAGCGCCGGCGGGCCGCCAACTCGTGGCGCTCAGAATGAGGACGGGCCAAATCGTTCCCTGTGCAGGCTGGAGCCACGCTCCAGTTAGGCCGGCGCGTCTGAACATCGGGGAGAAAGTCCGCCGTCGACAACCGCTGGGGAGCCCGGGGCCGCCGCACAAACCCATGACTTCAAGCGGCCGTGTGCGGTGCATTCACAAGATGAGGAGCCCCACCCCGAGCCTTGAACCGGTTCCAAGGTTGTCGCTGGTGGCCTATCGGTCGTTCACCCTCTACGACTTTGTTATCATGGCGTCGGCCGTTGGCACCTTCGCCGGCATGTACCTTCCATGGGTTACGGGCCGCGTTTGCGTGCTCGGCTGTCGGGCGCCTGCGACCTTCGACGGGTGGTCGCAGGCGGGCCCAGCTGGAGGCGTGTGGTTCATTCTGCTTCCGGCCTTCGCTTTTCTTCGCCGCGAGCGGCTTCGCCGTGCCATCGCCCTCACCGGGTTCTTGGTTTCCGCATTGCTGGCGCGCGTCCTTGGCGGCAACGAATTCCTGTTCCGGATCGACGCCGTGCATTGGGGCGTGACCTGGACGGCGGCCTTCCTGGCTCTGGGTGTTGCCGCGTCGTTGCTGGGTCTCTGGAGGGCCCCTTCCGCCTGGGACCCACCCATGAATCAACCTTGGTGGCACCTCTAGCGCGCAAGAGACCGCATGTCCCTTCCGCATGGGCCCGTGATGGTCAGTCGGCCCTTCGGCGCGCATACCCGAGGGCGAGCGCGGCGGCCGCCGCCACCCAGAATGATCCGACACTGGCCGACCGTTTGGCTTCTTGCCCGGCGCAACATTGAGGTGGTTCCAACGGCTGGCCTGGCAGGCCAACGTTAAAGATGGTCGTGGTTGGACCCGTCACGACCTCCTCTGTGACGTTCCCAAGGCGAAGGCGCCACCGGTTTGGGAAACGGTGGAGCGTCAACTGGTTCCCTTCGTATTCAAACGTCTTGAACGGGAGCCACGCGCTCCAAGCGCAGGACTCGTTCAAGGGCCCTTCAACCGATGCGAAGCTGCCGGCCGCGACGGGAACGCCTTGGACTGCCAGGGGTTCAAGGAGAAACCGGCCAGGGCACGAGGCGTTCCCCGCATGGACGCGGATCTGCAACTCACCGGCCCATTCCACCAAGCCTTTGGAAGCCCTGTTGGTGATCGTCCCGAGCCGGGACGCGTTCAGGACGGTCGCGTTCGCGGAAACGCCTTCGAGGATCACGTCAAACGGCTCGCCCTGGTCCGTATCGGTATCCTGCACGCGAAGTGTGGAGTCCCTGATTGTGAAGGCGGATTTCGAGGCGCTGGTTAACCGGCGAATCTCCACCGAGGCGTTTCGAAGCGAACCGAGTTGACCGCATTCGCCTAGGCGGAGGCCATCAAACTCCACCATTGACGTATGCACCGAAACGCATGTCGCTCCCCCCCGAACCGTCGTATTCGCGAGCGTGAGTGTCTCTGAGTTTGCTTCAAACGCCAGAGGAAACAATTCCGCGGGGCTGGTGTTCAGGACAACGTTCCTGGCAACAAGGGAATTCATGTGAAGGAACGCTACTTGCCCGCTGAACTCCGCATTCTCGACGGTCGTCCGCGTGGCATTGATTCGGGCGGCGATTCCCGTCAGATTCCCAATGAACACATTGCTCAACCGGAGTTCTCCACCGGTCGTCGCTAGGGCACCCCCGCCTCCCAAAATGCGGCAGTCTCGGAGGTCAACAGTTCCAGAGGATAGGATGGCCGTCGTCGTCTGGTAGGCGTAAAAGTACGCCTGATTTACGCCCGCGCCCAAGACCTCGCAGCGGCGGCCAGCCAGAAGACCCCGAGGGGCGACGGTTAGGGCGAAGTCGAAATCCGCGGCGCGCGTGTCGCCGCCCCATCGGTCGTCCAAGTCCTCCGCTGCCAGGCGACTTGGCAAGTCGCCGCCGCTCAGGATGAGGGAGCCTCCATCCTGCACCTGGATTCGATGGACCGTTGGCGCGCTGGTCAGCATCCTGAGCGTGGAGGCGGATAGATTGAGGATTCCTCCGTCCATTACAAGGACTCGACGGCGAGACTTCGGACGAGTGCGCCGGCGAGGCCGCAGCAAACAACCTCGGTCTCCTCGTGCAGGCGCTGTGCCCTACGATGGACGAATCGCAAATCGTCGAATGTTTGGCGGAAACGTCCGAGTATTGGCCATACGACTGCAACCAAATGGTTTACCCGCTCGGCCCGCAGTATCTCATTTGGGAAGGCTGCGCCGAAAGAGGCACCGTTCAGCTGGGCCTTGAATGCAACGGCCAGGCTGGCTGGCAAGAGGAGACGGACTGCTACAGCCTCTGGGATCCGTTTGGAGGCAACCCCCTCAATGTCAATTGTCTAACAGTGGATATCGCCGTGGCAAAGGTGGAGATTCTTTGCGGCGAGAACCCTGTTAATGCATGGGGCCCGTCCGAAGAATTCCGCACGGAATGTATGCACGGAGTCGTCGCCGTCGCTCTATGTCCCGTTGAGCGCTGCGAAGTATTCGTCACTATTGCCCCCCTGGCGAGGTCGACAATCTCCCCCAAACTCCTTGCCCGTGGGGCGGGCTGTGCGTGGTGCCCCCGCCTTGCCCGACGGGTACGACAGGCGTGGCGCCCAACTGCTTCACCCTTCCGGCGTTGCCGGACATTTGCGGTCCGCCCGCGTTGGGCGTGGAACCCGTCTGCGCCACGCCGCCCCCCGTGGAGGTCTGCACGCCGCCCGAGGTGGGCGTTGAACCCGTCTGCCACACCCTGCCCCCAACCTGCCAGTTCCCCGAGGTCGGCGTGGGGGAGTTCTGCGTCGAGACGCCGGGCGCGTGCGACGCGCTCGCCTTGGTTGGCGTAGACCCCTGCCCGCCGCCACCGCCGGAACCTTGCCAGGAACCGAGTGTGGGCGTGGACCCGTATTGCATCCCCGGGCCAGAGGACGTTGCTTGCGAACTCGTCCCGGAGCCCTGCCCTCCCCCGCCGCCCGAACCCTGCGAGTCCCCCACGGTCGGTGTGTCCCCGGTCTGCCTCGACCAGCCGGACCCTTGTGATACGGAAGGGGTCGGCGCGGGCGACGCCGGCGCCACCTTCTATGTCGTCGCGGCGACCTGCCCGGTCGGAATCGGCGTGTGGCAGGAGTGCAACGACCATGAAGGGCTGCAGCCGGACGATTGCCCCGTCGAGGCCCCGGACGTTTGTACGCTTCTTGACGCCGACGAGAACGGCGACTGCGCCCCCGCCCACGTGCCCCTGTGCGAGGACGGCGACGCCTGCGAACAGGTCCAGGGGGTCCTGGAGGGTTGCGACGCGGACGGCGACGGATCCAAGTCGTGGGGCGAGTGCGTCCCGGACGCGGTGCCGCCGGTTGCCTGCCTCGAAACCGAATGTCCCGTCCCGGGCCTGGACGAGGCGTGCCAATCGCTGGGCCTAGCGGACTCGGACGGCAACTGCGAGGTGCCCGTCGGGCCGGTCCCGTGCCTCGACGACGCTGCATCGTGTCCCGACCCCAACGAGCTCTGCCAATTGCTCGGCTTCGCGGACTCTGACGGAAACTGTCAAGTCGAGGGCGTCGGGCCGGTGCCGTGCTTGGACGACTCCGAAACGTGTCCGGACGGTTCCAACCTCGATGCGATCTGCGCGTCCTTGGGCCTCGCCGACGAGAACGGCGACTGCAGCGCCCCGGGCCCCGTGCCGTGCGCGAACGACCCCGACGCGTGCCCCGATCCCTGCGAGGGCGGCGGCTGCGAGCCCCTGGAGGGATGCGACGCCGACATGGATGGGCAGCGGAGCCTCGACGAATGCGTCCCCCCCATCGGACCCATCCCCTGCGTAGACGAGGGCGTCGATTGCCCCGTAGGTCCGGTCCCGTGCGTCGACGACCCCGCATCGTGTCCCGACCCCAACGAAGCGTGCGAAAGCCTCGGCTTGGCCGACGAGGGCGGGGAGTGCGATGCCGACGTCGGCCCCGTCCCGTGCGTCGACGATCCGGCCACCTGTCCGGACCCTTGCGCCAATAATGCGTGCGAAGCTTTGGAGGGTTGCGACTCGAACATGGACGGCGCGCGGACGCTGGCGGAATGCGTTCCGGACCCCGGCCCGCTGCCGTGCCTTGACGACCCGGAATCCTGCCCCGACCCCGACGCCGTATGCGAAGGGTTGGGCGTCGCGGACGAGAACGGCGACTGCAACACGGACCCCGGTCCCGTGCCTTGCCTGGACGACCCGGCTTCGTGCCCCGACCCGTGCGAAGACGCTCCGTGCGGGGCGTTGGATGGTTGCGAGACGAACGGCGACGGCGTCCCGACGCTGGCCGAATGCACCCCCGCGCCCGACGAGTGCCAACCGACGGTCGTGGAGGATCCGGGGACGGTGGAGGCGTTGACGGGCCGGACCGGGTACGTGGTCGTGAGCAATTGCGCGGACGAGGCCGGCGTGTGGGAGGAGACGAACGACGTCCCCGGGTGGCAGAAGGAAGGCGGGTACGACGCTTGGAACAATTACTTTCCGCCCGACACGAACCTGACGCCCATCCCCGACACACTCTAGCCGGGCGAGGAGTGGAGCGGAAAACGTATGGTGACCTTTCTACGCGTGGCCGTTCCCGCGCTCGTCTTGGCGTTATCGGCGACCGGCTTGGCGCCAGGCGTCCAGGCGACGCACTGGTGCGACGGCCTCGGATTGGTCCTCGTGCCGACCTCCGGCGCCGAGGGATCCCGGCTTAACGTGTCGGTCCTCATCGGCAACAACAACGACGAGGCCGTGTCGTTGGCCGTGCGGGCGCGGTTCGATTGGGAGACCCAATACTTCAACGTCGGCAACGTCGTCGTGCCGGCCCATGGTTCCCGCCTCGTGTCGGGCCCGAAGCAGCTTTCCATGGACGTCGGCGACCACCAAGCCCTGATCCTGGTGCAGGGAATCAACGCGACGGGGGCGCCTCCAGGCTTCGACGGGGGTTCTTGCCCCGCGGTCGCGAGGACCTTCGCGGTCACGCCAATGCTTCCCTTGTCCGTGGTCGGCGTTGCCCGCTGGGAAGCATCCGGCGTCGTGAACCTCACGGCGCTCGTGTCGGGGGGTCGTAGCCCCTACCAGGTGAACTGGACCCTCGATGACGGCTCGTGGATGTTGGGCAGTTCGGTGGTCCGGGCGTTAGCCGTCAACGAAGATCTTGCCATTCAGGTCACGGTCGTGGATGGGCGCGGCGTTGCAGCAGCGGATCGAATGGAATTCGCCGCCCCGTCGGCCGCGGGACCGGCCGCGTCGCGCCTCGCGGGTGGCTGGACCACGGTGGACGCCGCGCTCGTCGGCCTTCAGGCGCTTCAGCTGGTTCTGCTGCTTGCCGTAATCCTGGCCTTAAGGCGGAGGATGTCACCGCTCGTCTCGTCGAACCGTGAGGCCAGTCTGGCGCCGGCTCGGCCCCCGGCGGAGTCGTCCGTTCCACAGGTGGCGCCGGCAGATGTCTCCGCGGGTCCCACCCCGATCCAACGGGAGCCGGATCCGCCGGTGCAACCGGAGCCCACCGAGGTAACGGGGGCCGTAGAGGTTCCGGGCCCTGCGGGCGATGGCGAGTCGGGCCCGGCGACGCTCGGTTCCGATCCAACCGGTCCGACGGGGAAGACAACGGAGGTTGCCGATTCACCGCACCCGCCTTCGGGTGAAGAACAAAAGGCGCGAGATGCGTCGCAGCGCCCGAAGGCCGGGGAGCAGTAGGCGCGAGGCGGAACCGCTATGCGCCTCGGCAAGACTTTGGTCGGGCACCCGGCGCCTTCAATGCGGTTTCGTCGCGCTGGGGTCCGGTTGGCTTTGCCGCCGACGTTTACTCCTCGCCTACCGGTTAGGGGGTAATCCGACCCAGCCGTCGGCGTTGAGCGCGCGCAGGCGGGGAAGGGACGTGCGCCGCCGCACACCACGGCTGGCCACGGTCGCCGAACAGTTTTTCTGGCGGCAGGCCCGCAGGGCCGCGCCCGCGCGAAGCGCTAATGAACAAGACCCCGCTGACCAGGCCCGTTGAAGATCGGGCTCGTCGGCAAACCCAACGTCGGCAAGTCCACGTTCTTCAAGGCGGCCACCCTCAAGGACGTCCCCATCGCCGACTACCCGTTCACCACGATCGAGCCGAACCTGGGCGTCGGCTACGCGCGGGTCCCGTGCGTGGAATCCGACTTCAGCGTGCGCTGCACGCCCATCCATGGCGCGTGCGTGAACGGCACCCGCTTCGTCCCCATCGAGCTCGTCGACGTCGCCGGCCTCGTGAAGGACGCCCACAAGGGCCGAGGGCTGGGCAACAAGTTCCTCGACGACCTGCGCCAGGCCGACGCGTTCCTCCACGTGATCGACGCTTCCGGCGCGACCGACGAGGAGGGCCGGCCCGTCCCGCCGGGCTCCCACGATCCCGCCTCGGACGTCGCGTTCCTCGAGGAGGAGATCGACTGGTGGATCGTCGGCATCCTCAACAAGGACTGGCAACGGATCGCCAAGAAGGCGGAGGCCGCCGGGGAGAAGATCGACCAGATCCTCAAGGCGCAGCTCACCGGCCTCGGCGTCGCCGACGCGCACCTTCACGCGGCCCTCCGCCAGGCGCCCATCGATCCGGCCAAGCCCAGCACGTGGGGGGAGCCGGGCCTCCTCGCCTTCGCGCAGGCCCTCCGGCAGATCTCGAAGCCGAGCCTTCTCGTCCTCAACAAGGCCGACAAGACGCCGCCCGCGAAGATGGCGGAACTCCAGGCGCGCCTCACCGGCCGCCTCACGGTCCCGGCCGCCGGCGACGCCGAGATCGCGCTTCGCGGCGCGGCCCGCGTGGGCCTCGTCGACTACGCTCCAGGCGCCGCCGACTTCACCCTCAAGGAGCCCTCGAAGCTCAACCCGAAGCAGCAGCAGGCCCTCGAGTTCATCCGGACGCATGCCCTTCGCGCCTACGGGTCGACGGGCGTCCTCCAGGCCGTCGAGAAGGCCGTCTTCGACCTCCTCAAGCTCATCGTCGTCTTCCCCGTCGAGGACGACCACAAACTCACCGACAAGAAGGGCAACGTCCTCCCCGACGCCCACTTCGTTCCGGTCGGCGCCACCGCGCGCGACCTCGCCTACCGCGTCCACACCGACCTCGGCAAGCACTTCATCCGCGCCGTCGACGTGCGGCAGCGGCGCACGATCGGGGCCGACCACGTCCTCCAGAACCGCGACGTCATCCGGATCGTGGCCGACGTTTGACCTAGACGATTTCGGTCCACGAACCATTCGCGTCCTAAACTTGTCCCTGAACCGTTAAGCCGTCTCGACCGCCGTCGTCCCTCGAGTTGTTCTTCGGATGTCCGAGACCACCCGCCGGGCCCTAGGACTGGCCATCGTCCTTCTCGTCACCGGGTTCGCCGCAACGCCCCCAGCGGGCGCGCTGACGGGCGACGCGAACGGCACCGGGGACGCCGGGGACACCCGCGCGACCGCCCGCTCCATTGCAAGCGGACACCATTTCGCGCGGATCGACCCCACCGACGACCCGGCCGATTGGTACAAGTTCACGGTCCCGTCCGTGACGGCCCGGGAAGGCCGGCTCCTCATCGACGTCCTCCTTCGCGCCGACGCCCCCGCGAGCCTTCGCCTGGACCTGTACGGGCCCGACGACGCCGACGCGGCCCCGGGGAGCGAGGACGACGAGCCTTTTGCCACGGCCCGGGGCTCCGGCGCGCGATCGCTGCGCGCGTCGGCGGCCGTCGACGGTACCTGGCACCTGCGCATCGTGGGCGGCACGGGTGCCTACGAGTTCCGTTTCCGGTTGGCTCCCGAGAACGACGCGGGCCAGAACCGCGACGCCCCATCGGATGCGGGAGCGACGAACGCGTTCAAGGTTACCGGTGACTTCTCGCGCGGCGTCCTCGTGGGAGGGGACCTCCTCGTCGGGGACGACGCGGACGTCTTCCTTTTCGACGTGCCACGCGCCAACGCGCGGGTCCTCGCGACGCTCCATCATCCGCGGGGCGCCGACCTCGACCTGAACATCATCGACCCCCTGCAGCTTCTTGAGGCCGGCACGAAGCGCGCTGGCGAGGGCGTCGTCACCGAATACCGCGACGGCGGTTCCGCGGGCACGTGGGCCGTCGAGGTGCTGAGCAACGACGACGAGCAGGAGGCCAGCTATGTCCTCGCGATCTCCATCGACGGGGACACGGACGCCCACCAAGGATCGGACGCGCCCGCGACGACCACGTCGGGGCACGTCGTTGGGAATGGCCTCTTCGTCGGGGCCTTGTCGGCCACCGACACCGTCGACTCCTATCGGCTCCTCGACGTCAAGAGCGGGGACACGCTACGCGTCGTGGGCGTCTCCCAGGAGAACGACGTGCTGCGGTTCCAAGGCGCGGTGGAGCTCCTTCGGCCCGACGGTACGCTGGCCCACCGGGTCTCCTTCTGCGACCAAGCGGACGCCGTGACCTGGACCGCGACGGCGGCGGGCACTTGGGTCCTCCGGGTCCAGGCGGCATCGAGGGCCGGGCTCGACTGCTTCGGCCTCCAGGACGTCGACGCGGGCCGCTACGGGCTCTTCGTGCAACGAGTGCGCCCAGGCGAGAGCGGGAACGCCGACGCGCCGGATGCCCGCGCGGGCAGTCCTACGGTCACGGAGGTCGATCTCCATCGGGGGACGCTGGACCGCGTCGACGTAGCGGACATGTACATGATCGGGTCCATGGAGCGGGGGGACGTCGCGCGCGTCGCCTTCGCGACGGAGGTGTCCGGCCTCGACGCGAACGTCACCCTCCTTGACGATCTTGGCCAGACCGTCTCGCATGCGACGACCGTGGACGGGGTCGCGCGCATCCACGCGAGCGCGGCGCGCGACGGCAACCATTTCCTCCGCGTGAGCCAGCACGTGCCCGAGGACGAAGGCCTCGTCGAGGGGGCGTACCGGTTCTTCTTCAACGCGGTCTCGAACGAGCCGCCCATCCGCTCGACGCTCTCCACGCCGAAGGACGGCGCGGGAAGGAACACGGTGGAACTCCAGTGGACGCAGAACCCGGACGCGGACTTCGCCCGATACGAGCTCCACCAAGGGACCGAAACGACGTTCACGCCGTCGGCCGCGACGAAACTCGCGACGTTCTCCCTGCGCAACCAGACTGCGTTCAAGGCCATCCACCTGGAGGCGGGACGACGGTACACCTGGATCGTCCGGACGTTTGACGACACGGCCCTCTTCTCCGATTCCAACCGTCACTCCATCACGACCGACAACGCGGGCGGCCCGCTGTCGGACAACGCAGACCCGACGCTCTCGAACGGGCGCGTCGACCCCGGCGAAGGCGACCCCTCGACCACGTTCGTGTTCCGGGTCACGTACCGGGACGGGAACGACGACCCGCCCACGGTCAAGCGGGTCTTCATCGACGGCACGCCGCGGACCATGGAGACGACCGACACGAAGTACTCGGACGGATCGGAGTTCCGCCACGCGACGTCCCTGCCGCCCGGCCAGCACAGCTTCTTCTATGAATTCGACGACGGTACCACGACCGTCCGCGACCCGGACTCGGGCTCGCACCCGGGCCCGACCGTGACCGGGGAAGGCAACCTGCCGCCGCGCGTGGTGGCGCGCGCGACCCCGGACGACGGCCAGGCGCCGCTCCGCGTCCAGTTCGACGCGAACGCGACGGACCCCGACGGGGACAACCTGACCTACTCGTGGGACTTCGACGTGAACGACGGCATCCAGAACCAGTCCTCCCAGCAACGCACGACGCACGAGTACGAATCGCCGGGCGAATACACGGCCACGGTGACGGTCCGGGACACGAAAGGCGCCCGATCCACGGAATCCTTGAGCATCACCGTGCGCGAGGTCTCGAACCATCCGCCCGAGGTCGATCCCCAGGCGAGCCCCGACAGCGGCCTCGCCCCGCTGTCCGTGCAGTTCACCGCGAACGCGGACGACCCGGACGGCGTCATCGCCTCGCACCGCTGGGACTTCGACAACCGGGACGGCCTCGCAGAAGACGCCACCGAACCCAATCCCCGGCACACGTACCCCTCCGCGGGATCCTACGTCGCCACCGTGACGGTCACCGACAACGGCGGCCGCACGGCCACCGGAAGCGTCACCGTCGTCGTGAACGCGGCCGACAACCAGGCCCCCAGCGTGTCGATCCTTGCGAGCGCGACGAGCGGTCCCGCGCCGCTCATGGTGAACTTCACCGCAAACGGCTTCGACCCGGACGGCGATGCCATCACATACGCGTGGGACTTCGACACCTCGGACGGCGTAACGATCGAGGCCGAAGGCCAGACCGCGTCCCACACGTTCCCCGCAGACGGTCGTTACACGGTGATGGTGGTCGCCGAGGACGCCAAGGGGGCGCCCGCCACCTCGACGGTCGTCATCGAGGCGGGCGGGGCGGCGTTCGCCCAGCTCGAAGTGAGGGCGACCCCCCAGGAGGGCCCCGCGCCGCTGCGCGTCGCGTTCCAGGCCGACACGAGCCGCATGATGAGCCCTCCCGCCTCGTACGCGTGGGATTTCGGGGACGGTACCGTTGTCGACACGACGGCGTCCCCCGAGCACATCTTCGAGACCCAGGGCGCGTGGACGGTGCGCCTGCGCGTGACCGACGCCGATGGAGCCCTGTACGAGGCCACGACCACGGTGACCGCCACCGGGAAGCCGGAAGGCGCAGGCACGCCTGGCGCGGCGGCCTGGCTGGTGCTGGCCGTCGTGGGGCTCGCAGCGGTGCTGTCGAGGCGTCGGCGCGCCTAGGCCCGTTGGGCGAGCTCGGAACGCACGGCGGCGTTGATCTCGTCGCCGTGGAAGGGCTTCGAGAAGAAGTGCCGCACGCGGAAGATCTCGGTGGACACGACCGGGACATCGACCGCGTACGCCGTGATAAGGATCCGCGGGACCATGGGCGCGATGCGTTCGGCCTTGGCCAGGAGCTCGAACCCGTCCATCCCCGGCATCTTGTAGTCGGTAATGATGAGGTCGACGGGCTCCTTGTCCATGAGGTGGAGGGCCTCGAGCCCGGACTCGGCCGTGAGGACGCGGACGTTGGGGAACTCCGCCTCGAGGCAGGTCTTGAGGCTCGTGAGGATGTCCGGCTCGTCGTCGACCACGAGGACCTGGTAGGGTGTGGAGCGGGGCGGCAGCGGCCCTGTCGGCTCCAACGTGGCGCGGGGCGCGTCCTCGACGTCGACGCGCGCCCCGAACCGGGCGGGCGTCCAGGCATCCACGCCTCGCGGGGCCTTCGTGATGAGGCGCGCGGATTCCAGGACAGCCACGATGGACAGCGGATCGGGGGACCGGTCGCTAGCCTGTATAGGTTTGGACATGGGGCAACCTCTCCTGGGGCGCTAGGTTCAAGTCTCCCGGGCTTCGTCCCCAATACCTCTCCCCTCAAGACTTAAATAGAAGCGCTATCATACTTTTGGACCGGTTCTCGGCGATTTTCCTACCGTAGGAGGCCCCTGAATGAGCAAGATCATCGGCATCGACCTAGGAACGACCAACAGCGAAGCCGCCGTCGTGGAAGGCGGGCGACCCGTCATCATCCCCTCGGCCGAGGGGAACGTGTACGGGGGCAAGAACTTCCCCAGCGTCGTCGGCTTCACGAAGGAAGGCGAAGTCCTCGTCGGCGACTCGGCCAAGCGCCAGGCCGTGCTCAACCCCGAGCGGACCGTCATGCGCATCAAGCGCAAGATGGGCACCGACTACCGCGTCACGATCGGGGACAAGCACTACACGCCCGAGCAGGTGAGCGCGTTCATCCTCCAGAAGATCAAGCGGGACGCGGAGGCGTACCTCGGCCACGACGTGAAGGAGGCCGTGATCACGGTCCCCGCGTACTTCGACGACAACCAGCGCGCGGCCACCAAGGCCGCCGGGGAGATCGCCGGCCTCAAGGTGGCCCGCATCATCAACGAGCCCACGGCCGCCGCCTTCGCCTACGGCGTCGACAAGGAGAAGGAAGAGGGCATCATCGCGGTCTACGACCTGGGCGGCGGCACGTTCGACATCACGATCATGGAGCTCGGCGGCGGCGTCTTCGAAGTGAAGTCCACCAACGGCGACACGCAACTCGGCGGCTCCGACATGGACGACGCCATCATCAACTACCTCGCCGGCGAGTTCCGGAAGAAATCCAACATCGACGTGTCGAAGGACCGCGCCGCCATGCAGCGGATCCGCGACGCCGCCGAACGCGCCAAGATGGAGCTCACCGCCCAGACCCAGACCAACATCAACCTCCCTTACCTGGCGGCCGACGCACGCGGCCCCCAGCACCTGGAACTGACGATGAACCGCGCCAAGGTCGAGGACCTTGTGCGGCCGATCGTCGAGAAGACCCGCGGGCCCGTCATGAACGCCATGAAGGACGCCAAGGTCACGGCGAAGGACATCAAGCGCGTCATCCTCGTCGGCGGCCCGACACGGATGCCGATCGTCCAGAAGTTCGTCGAGGACATCTTCGGGCAGAAACCGGTGCGCGGCGTCGACCCGATGCAATGCGTCGCCATGGGGGCGGCCATCCAGGGCGGCGTCATGAGCGGCGACGTCGAGAAGGACATCGTGCTCCTCGACGTGACGCCGCTCACGCTCGGCGTCGAGACGCTTGGCGGCGTCCGGACGGAGCTCATCTCGCGCAACACCACGATCCCGACGAAGAAGAGCCAGATCTTCAGCACGGCGGCGGACAACCAGCCCGGGGTCGAGATCCACGTCCTCCAGGGCGAGCGTCCCATGGCGGCGGACAACCATAGCCTCGGCCGCTTCAAGCTCGAGGGCATCCCGCCGGCCCCCCGGGGCATTCCCCAGATCGAGGTCACGTTCGACATCGACTCGAACGGCATCCTCCACGTGACCGCGAAGGACATCGGCACGGGGAAGCAGAACAAGATCACCATCTCGGGGAGCGTGAAGCTCAACGAGAAGGACATCGACCGGATGCGCAAGGAGGCGGAGGCGCACAAGGACGAGGACGAGAAGCGCCGCCAGGCCGTGGAGACGCGCAACACCGCCGACCAGCAGGCGTTCCAGGTCGAGAAGTTCCTCAAGGAGAACCCCGACACGATCGAGGCGGACGAGCGCAAGAAGGTGGAGGAGGCCCTCAAGGACCTGCGCGACGCCCTCTCGAAGGACGACATTGAGGCGATCAAGGCAAAGACCGAGGCCCTCACGAAGGCCTTCGAGCCCGCCGTCGTCAAGATGTACGAGAAGGCCGCGCGGGCCCAGCAACAGCAGGCCCAGGCGGGCGGCGGCGCCGAGCCGAAGAAGGAGTGGAAGGGCCACCCCGAGGGCGGCGACGGGGAGCCGGACGTCGTCGATGCGAAGTTCAAGGCCAAGGACGAGGAAGGCGAGCCGAAGAAGGGGAAGAAGTGAGCGGGCTCGAGGCGTAGATGTCCACGAAGCGCGACTACTACGAGATCCTCGGCGTTGCGAAGGACGCGCCCAAGGACCAGATCAAGGCGAGCTACCGCAAGCTCGCCCTCAAGTTCCACCCGGACCGCAACAAGGAGGCGGGCGCGGAGGACAAGTTCAAGGAGCTAAGCGAGGCCTACGCCGTCCTCTCCGACGACGAGAAGCGCGGCCTCTACGACCGGTTCGGCCACGCGGGCGTCGACCAGCGCTACTCCCAGGAGGACATCTTCCGAGGCGCCGACTTCGGCGACATCTTCGGGAACCTCGGTTCCATCTTCGAATCCTTCTTCGGCGGCATGGGCGGCTTCGGCCGCCAACGTCGGTCCTCCGGCCCACCGCCGGGCGAGGACCTCCGGTACGACCTCGAGCTCACGCTGGAGGACGCGTTCCGCGGCGCGAAGCGCGAACTCCGCCTGCGGCGGCCGGAATCCTGCGAGGAATGCAAGGGAAGCGGCGCGCGCCGCGGCACGTCACGAAAGACGTGCGGCGTCTGCCACGGCCGCGGCCAGGTGCAGCATGCGACCCGGTCCGTGTTCGGGAGTTTCGTCCAGGTCTCAAACTGCGGCCAGTGCCAGGGCACGGGGACCCTCCTGGAGCACCCGTGCGACGAGTGCGATGGCGAGGGACGGACGATGCAGGAGAGGAACCTCGAGGTCGAGATCCCGCCCGGGGTCGACGACGGGTCCCGCCTCCGGCTCGGCGGCGAGGGCGCGGCCGGCGTCCAAGGCGCCCCGCGCGGCGACCTGTACGTGTTCGTCACCGTCCGCCCGGATCCTCGGTTCCGGCGCGACGGGGAGCATCTTCTTGCCGCGGTCGACGTCGACTACGCGCGGCTCGCGCTGGGCGAGACCATCTCGATCAGCACGGTCGACGGGGACGTCGACCTCGAGATTCCTCCTGGAACGACGCCCGGCACGCGGCTTCGGCTCAAGGGAAAAGGCATGCCGGAACTGCGGCGGCCGGATCGCCGCGGCGACCTCTTTGTCGACGTGCGCCTCCGGGTCCCCGGGAAGCTCTCCAAACGCGGGCGCGAACTCATGGAGGAGCTCCGCGACGAGCTTGCCGCCGAGGACAAGCCGGGCTGGTTCCGGTTTCGACGCACAAAGGATAAGTGAGCGAGTCCAACCTGTAGGTGAAACCACATGTCTGAAGACGACGAGCCAAGCGAGCGACGCCGAAAGCCGACGGACCCCTTCGACGATATCTTCCGCAGCTTCGGTTTTTCCGGAAAGGATTTCGAGAAGCTCTTCGACGAGATGCAGCGGAGCATCTCGAGCGCCCTCAGCAACATGGGGAACATCGAGCCCGGGAAGCCTTACGTGCACGGTTTCACGTTCAAGATCGGGCCCGACGGCAAGCCCCAGGTGAGCGGGTTCGGGAACAAGGCCAGCGCGCCCCTCAAGGGGAAGCCGGTCTTCAGCGACGAGCGGGAGCCCATCTCCGACGTCATCGAGGAGACAAAGTCGATCGCGGTGACGATCGAGATGCCGGGGATCGACAAGAAGGACATCGACCTGCGCGTCACCGAGGAGGAGCTCGAGATCAACGTGGACAATGACAAACGCAAGTACCACAAGCTCATCAAACTCCCCAGCCGCGTGAAGCCCCCCACGACGCGGGCGACGTACAAAAATGGGATCCTCGACGTCGTCATCGACAAGGCGAGCGCGTCGGAGCCCAAGAAAGGCTTCCGGGTCAGCGTCGACTGAGCCGCCCTCAGACGCCCATCGCGAGGCGGAGCGCGTCCCGGAAGCCCGGGACGATCCCGACCGACCACGCGGCGAGCTTGAGAAGCTCCCGCAGGTTGGGCCGCTTGGCGAACAGTTCGCGGTTCCAGACGTCGAGGGCCCACACGAGCAGGACGGACAGGCCGATCTTGTACGGGATCATGACGAGGGCCGCCGCGTACGCCCCGAAGGGATCCGGCAGGCCCCACCCGCGCACGACCTCGATGAGAGTCCGGGGTACGACATGCTTCTCCCCGGCGCCGAACACGTCCATCCCGAGGGCGGTCATGAGGCCGTCGGCCGCCTGGCCCCAGACGAGGAGGAGGTTCGTGAGCCCCGTGAAGGCGAGGAAGGACGCGTGGGTCCGCATCCCGCGTTTCACGCCACGCCGCAGCGAGAGGACGCACAGGGCGGCCACCGCTGGGCCCGCAAGGACCCAGAGGGCCCCTTCCACGTCGAAGCCGCGTTCCAGAAGGCGCCCGGCGCCGAGAACGGAGACCCACGCAGCCGCGCTCCCAAGTAGAAGGAGGTACACGAAGAACGCAAGGGGCCGCGAGGCGCTCCTTGCACGCCTTCCCGTCGAGCCCAGGATCCGGCCCATCCGATGCGCCTGCCAAACGATGAGGCTCGGCGCGAGGACCACCGTGAGGAGGACCCACGGCCGCGTCGTCCCCGTCGGGGCCCAGTCGCCGCGGCCCCCCGCAAGCCACACCGCGACGTAGAAGACGCCGACGAGGGCCGGGACGAGCCCGTAGGCGAACATGCACCAACGCCAGTTGAGCCAACCGCGCGTGCGCGCGTCGACGTGGACCACGACGTAGGCCGGCACGAGCGCCACAAGGACGATGAGGGGCGACGGCAGGAACCGGACGTAGGCCGGCGCGCTCGCCCACCAGGCGAGGTACAGGGAGAAGGCGGCGACGAGGACGAGCGCGTGGAAGCGTAGGCCTTGCCAGGGGCCTTGGTGAAGGCTGACCTTCCAGGCGCGTTCCCCGATCCGCGCGAAGCCCACGAGCACCGGGATGATCCACAAGAAGTTGATCGGCGTGATGAAGAGGACCCCGAAGCAGCGCTCCAGGAGGGGCCCCGCGACGCCCGACATGCACGCGGTGTTGCCGGGCGCGGGGCCGCCCGCATAGGGCGCGAAGAGGTCCGCGTCCTCGAGGACGCGCAGGACGGGCCCCCAGATCGTAAAGGGGATGC
>JACPAO010000135.1 GCA_016180755.1 Methanobacteriota archaeon | reverse complement strand
CAGCGCCCGCAAGGCGACGATTCTCCCCGGCGTCAAGGTCGACGTGAAGGGCGACCAGGTCACCGTGACGGGCATCGATCTCGAGAAGGTGAGCCAGACGGCCGCCAACATCGAGACGGCGACGCACATCCGCAACCGCGACATCCGCGTGTTCCAGGACGGCATCTACATCGTACAGAAGGCAGCGTGAGCATCATGGCCGACACACACAAGCACTCCGACAAGGAATCCCACCCCCACGCCGGCGAGAAGAGCCACGCGAAGGAGCACAAGCCCGAGCCCAAAGGTCCCGCCAAGGAGCACAAGGCGGCGCCGAAGACCGGCGAGCCGAAGCCCGGCGCGAAGGAGCACAAATCGACGGGCGCCCACAGGAAGACGGAAGAGGCCCAGAAGCGCGCCGCCGGCAAGACGCCGTCCGCCTCGCAGAAAGGCGCCCAAGCCGCAAAGCCCCGTCCGAAGAGCGACGTGAAGATCGTCGAGAAGGCGACGCCCAAGTACGCGGCGCAGCCCAAGCCCACCCTCACCGAAGACCAGAAGCACGGCCTCGCGCTCCGGCGCTCGATCAGCGACCGCCGGCCCTGGTTCCGACGCCAGCAATGGTACGAGTACAAGCGCCTTGCCGACTCGGGCTGGCGCAAGCCGACCGGCGTCGACAGCGCGCAGCGGCGGCACTTCGGGTACGAGCAACCGGTCGTGCGAATCGGCTTCGGCGGGCCCAAGTCCGTCCGCGGCCTCCACTCCTCCGGCTTCCGCGAGGTCTACGTCGAGCACGTCGAGGACCTCCAGGGCGTCGACAAGACGACCCACGCGGCCCGGATCTCGGGGAAGCTCGGCGCCCGGAAACTCAAGCTCATCTACGCCGAGGCCGACAAGCTCGGCGTGCGCGTCCTCAACCGGAGGAAACTCGAATGACCGACCTACGGAACCAAGTGCGACTTGCCTCTGCCATCGCGAAGTGCGGCCGTGACCGTGTCTGGGTCGACCCGGACCGGGTCGGCGACGTCGCCTCGGCGGTCACGCGCGCCGACGTGAAGCGGCTCATCTCGGGCGGCGCCATCGTGATCCGGCCCGCGCGGGGCGTGTCGCGGGGACGCGCGCGCGAGCGCGCCGAGCAGCGCAAAGGCGGCCGCCGACGCGGGCCCGGAAGCCGCAAGGGCGCGAAGTTCGCCCGACTGCCCCGCAAGGACCGGTGGATGCGCCTCATCCGCGCCCTGCGCGACGAGCTCCGGAAGCTTCGCACCGACAAGAAGATCGACGCGCACCACTACCGCGACTACTACATGCGAGCGAAGGGCGGCCAGTTCCGCAGCCGGAACCACCTCCTCTCCCACATGAAGACCGAAGGACTCCTCAAGGAGGCGAAGTAACCATGGGCGAAGGACCCCGGTACCGCGTCCCCTTCCGGCGCCGCCGCGAAGGCAAGACCGACTACAAGAAGCGCCTTGGGCTCGTGAAGAGCGGGAAGCTCCGACTCGTCGTGCGCCGAAGCAGCCGCACCATCACGGTCCAGTTCATCGACTTCGGCGAGGACGGCGACGTCGTCCGCGCCGCGGCCACGAGCCGCGACCTCATCGCCCAGGGATGGACCCAGTCCACGTCCGCGACGCCCGCGGCGTACCTCACGGGCCTCCTTGCGGCGCGCCGCGCCAAGAAGGCCGGCATCGAGGAGGCCGTCCTCGACATCGGCCGCCAGGACCCGACGCCCGGCGGACGCCTCTTCGCCGCCCTGAAGGGTGTCGTCGACGGCGGCGTCGACGTACCCCACGACGAGGAGGTCCTTCCCGACGAGAAGCGCCTCCAGGGCGAGCACATCAAGGACGCGCCCGTCGCTCTGTTCAAGAAGGTCCAAGCCACGATCCAAGGAGGCAACGCATAATGCCCAAGACCCCCCCGCCCGCCGCCCCGACCGCCCCCGCCCCGGCCCCCGCCGACGAGCCCGAGCCGGAGGACGCCGCGGTCGCGCCGACCGACGAGGCGAAGGAGCTCGAGGAGCTCGTGCAGAAGGGCGTGAAGCCCCGACTCGACCTCGCGGCCGAGCTCAAGAAGGTCGAAGAGGGACGCGGCGCCGAGTGGACGCCGAAGACACGCCTCGGACGGCTCGTCCGCAGCGGCGAGATCACGAGCATGTCGCAGGCGCTTTCCTGCGGGTTGCGCCGGTTCAGCATCCAGGCCGTCGTCGGCAACCGCGACGGGTTCGTGGGCATCGGCATGGCCACCGGCAAGGAGGTCGGCCCGACGATCCGCAAGGCGATTGACAACGCGAAGCTCAACGTGATCGAGATCCGCCGCGGCTGCGGCTCATGGGAGTGCGGCTGCGGGACCCCGCACACGGTGCCGTTCCTCGTGATCGGCCAGGCGGGAAGCGCCGAGATGACGTTCAAGCCGGCGCCGCGGGGCGTCGGCCTCGCGGTCGGCGACATCGCGAAGAAGGTGCTGTCGCTCGCCGGCGTCAAGGACGCCTGGGGCTTCGCGCGCGGCCAGACCCGGACGACCGTGAACGCCGCGCAGGCCGCCTTCGACGCGATGCGGCGCACGGTGACGACGCGGATCAGCGAGAAGCAGGCCTCCCGCGTGAAGATCACGACGGGGCCGAGCATGCCGGTCGCATCCGCGCCTGCCGCCCCGCCCGCCGGAGGTGCCGCATGACCGCGATCGCCGTCGTCCGCATCCGCGGCCACATGCGCCTTCGGGGCACCATCGAGGACTCGATGCGGCACATGTCGCTCACGCGCGCGAACCACTGCGTCGTCCTTCCGGACTCGCCCGAGGTCCTCGGGATGGTCCAGCACGCGAAGGACTACATCACGTGGGGCCGCGTGTCGGCCGCTGACATCGAGAACCTCATCAAGACCCGCGGCCGGCTCGTGGGCGACAAGCCCATCACCGACGAAGGGGTCGCGAAGCACACTACGTACAAGACGATCCAGGAGCTCGCCGTGGCCCTCCACGACGGGAAGGCGCGCTGGAGCCGCATCGAGGGCTTCAAGCCGATCTTCCGCCTGAGCCCCCCCAAGAAGGGCTTCAAGGGCGGCACGAAACGCTCCTTCGCGGCGCACGGCAACCTGGGCAACCGGGGCAAGGCCATGCCCGAACTCCTTGCGAGGATGATCTAGCATGGGAAAGACGAAGACCAAGAAGTTCCGAGGATCCGCTCGCCACGGGCGCGGCCGCAAGGCCGGACGCGGCAAGGGCCTGCGCGGAGGCAAGGGCAACGCCGGCCTCCACAAGCACAAGTACGCGACGACCGTGAAGTGGCAACAGGAAGGATACTTCCACTTCGGGCGCGTCGGCATCAAGCCCGTCGAGGTCCAGGGCGTCGCCGACACGGTCGTGAACGTGGGGGACCTCGACTCGCGGTGGCCGGGCCAGACCACGCTCGACCTGGGGAAGGCCGGGATCACGAAGCTCCTCGGTGCGGGCGAGATCAAGCGCGCCGTGAACGTCACCGTCGAGGCCGCGTCCGGTTCCGCCGTGAAGAAGGTCCAGGCCGCCGGCGGCAAGGTGTCGACGAGCCGCGTGAAGCGCGTCAAGACGCCCAAGGCGCCGGCGCCGAAGCCGGGCCAGGCTCCCGCGGCGAAGCCCGCGGCCGCGCCGCCCGCAAAGCAGGCCCCGGCGCCAAAACCGGCGCAAGGGAAGCCGCCCGCGCCCCCGAAGGCGTGAGCGGCATAAGGAGCGTTTAAGAGGACGACGGGATTCGGAGCCATTCCAGGAGGGAGCTAAATGTCGGAGCAGAGCAAGTCCAGTCTCTACCTCCTCAAGCCCCTTGTCGAGAAGTGGCCGGCCGTCACGAAGCCGGAGGGCCACGTCGCGTTCCGGACGAAGATCTTCTGGACCCTCCTGTGCCTTCTCCTCTACTTCGTCCTCACGAAGATCCTCCTCTACGGCGTGAGCCAGCAGCAGCTCGATGTCTTCGCGGGGTTCCGCGCCATCCTCGCGGGCGCGTCGGGAAGCGTGATGCACCTCGGCATCGGGCCGATCGTCACCGGCTCGATCATCATGCAGCTTTTCACGGGCGCGAAGATCATCAACCTCGACCTCACGAAGAAAGAGGACAAGGCGATCTACCAAGGCACCCAGAAGATCATCGTCGTCGTCATGATCCTGGTCGAGGCCATCCCGCAGGTGTTCGGGTTCCTGGCGCCTGACGAGCTGTTCAAGATCAACCTCATGGAAGGGTGGGGGATCTCGAAGGGCGCCGCCACCGGGTGGGCGAACACGTTCATCGTGGCGCAGTTGGCGTTTGGCGCCCTCGTCGTGTTCCTCATGGACGAGCTCATCTCCAAGTGGGGGATCGGCTCGGGCATCTCGATGTTCATCGCGGCGGGCGTCGCGGAGCAGATCTTCACGGGGACGTTCAGCTGGCTGCCGGCGGTGAACGCGGAGCAGGCGCTCAACCCGGTCAACAACCCGCCGGCCGGCACGCTCCCCAAGGTCTGGTACGTCTTCACGGAGCGCAGCATCGGGAGCCTCGTGTACCAGGGCGGCTTCGAGGACGTGTTCCTAGGCAACCAGGCGTTCCCGAACCCGGTCATCGCCCTCGTCGGGACGGTCCTCATCTTCTTCTTCGTCGTCTACGCGGAGTCGAGCCGCATCGAGCTGCCGCTTGCCCACGGCAAAGTCCGCGGCGCCCGTGGCCGGTACCCGATCCGTCTCCTCTACGCGAGCAACATCCCCGTCATCCTCATGGCGGCCCTCTTGGCGAACATCAACCTGTTCGCGCTCCTCTTCACGACGCACCCGGTGTTCAGTAAGACGCCCCTCATTGGCGGAGCGTGGTGGGTCGGGATCTATCCCCCTGGCCAGACCGTCCCCGTTGGGGGCGGTGCCTGGTATTTCACGACGATCAACGGCGTGCAGGAGTGGCTCCTTCCGCTCTTCGACTTCACACGGTATGGAGCGATCCTCCAGGGCCACACCCTGTGGCAGCTGGGCATCCGGATGCTCATCTACCTCGGCCTCTTCATCGGAGGGTCCATCCTGTTCGCGAAGTTCTGGATCGAGACCACGAACATGGGCCCCGAGGCCGTCGCGAAGCAGATCCAGAAGTCCGGCATGCAGATCCCCGGCTTCCGCCGTGACCCCCGCGTCCTCGGCCGCATCCTGGAGCGTTACATCCCGACCGTCACCGTGATCGGAGGCGCCGTCGTCGGCGCGCTCGCGGCCGTCGCCGACATGATCGGGACGACCGGCCAGTCGAGCGGCACAGGCGTGCTCCTCACCGTCGGCATCATCATCCGGCTCTACGAGCAGATCGCGAAGGAGCAGGCCATGGAGATGCATCCCGTTCTCCGTGGATTCTTCGGCGCGGAGTAATTGTAGGGGACGCGCCGTTCCGTCGCGGCATGCCCGCGACCGTCCACGCCAGCCCCTCCTACCAGAACCTGGAGCAGCTCGAACAACTCGCCAAGGGCCGCCTCAGCGACATGGCCTTCCAGTACATCGTCGGGGGCGCCGAGGACGAGGTGACGCTGCGGGCGAACCGCGCCGCCTACCACGACTACCGCTTTATGCCGCGCGTGCTTCGCGACGTGTCCGACGTGCGGCTGGGCACGACGGCCCTCGGCACCAAGATCGCGTTCCCGGCCATCGTCGCCCCCACGGGGTTCCACCAGCTGTGCCATCCGGAGGGCGAGGTGGCGACGGCGCAGGGGGCGTCCGACGGCGGCACGATCTTCACGGCGAGCACCATCGCGAACTGCAGCCTCGAGGACATCGCCAAGGGCAGCGAGGGGCCCAAGTGGTTCCAGCTGTACGTGTTCCGGGACCGCTCCGTGACGGAGAGCCTCGTGAAGCGGGCGAAGAAGGCCGGCTACAAGGCGCTCGTGCTCACCGTCGACCTGCCCGTGCACGGCCGTCGCGAACGCGACATGCGCACGGGCTTCCACCTGCCGAAGGGCCTCACGATGGGAAACTTCCCCGCCGGGCCGCTTGCGTCGCGAAGCGGCGGCGACTCGAGCCTCAAGACGTTCGTCGCCGAGCAGTTCGACCCGAGCGTCACCTGGGAGGACGTGAAGTGGCTCCGGAAGGTCTCGGGCCTTCCCGTCGTCGTGAAGGGCGTCCTCCACCCCGAAGACGCCGCGCTCGCCGTGCAGCACGGCGTCGACGGCCTCGTCGTGAGCAACCACGGGGGCCGGCAGCTCGACCACACGGTCGCGACGCTCGACGCGCTCCCCGCGGTCGTGGACGCCGTCGACGGGAAGTGCGAGGTGTTCCTCGACGGAGGAGTCCGGCGCGGGACCGACGTCCTCAAGGCGGTCGCGCTCGGCGCGCGGGCCGTGCTCGTCGGCCGGCCGGTCCTGTGGGGCCTCTCGCTCGGCGGCCGTCGGGGCGTCGCGGGCGTCCTCGACCATTTGCGGAACGAGGTCCGCACGAGCCTCCAGATCCTGGGCGCCCCGGGCATCGACGAACTCGACATGTCGTACCTCGTGCCGCAACCGAGCGGCAAACCCTAAAGTACCGGCACGCGGACTAGGCCCGGGGGCCCACGGTTCTGACCCGATCCGCAGCCGCGCCCGCGTGGCGCGCCGTCCTCAACCGTGTCGTCATCGTGAGCGCCCTCGGCTACTTCGTCGACATCTACGACCTTCTCATCTTCGCGATCGTGAGCGTCCCCAGCCTCCAGGCGCTCGGCTACACGAGCACCGCCGAGATCCGCGTCGTGACGGGCGACCTCCTCGGGATCCAGATGCTCGGGCTCCTCGCGGGCGGCTTCCTATGGGGCATCCTGGGCGACAAGAAGGGCCGCCTCAGCGTCCTCTTCGGCTCCATCGCGCTCTACTCGGTCGCGAACATCGCGAACGCCTTCGTCGTCGAGATCAGCGGCGCGACGGGGCTCTCCGCGTTCTCGACCTACGCCACGCTCCGGTTCGTCTCGGGCGTCGGCCTCGCGGGCGAACTCGGCGCCGCCGTTACCCTCGTGAGCGAGGTGATGACGAAGGCCTTGCGCGGCTACGGGACGGCCGTCGTGGCCGGCGTCGGCATCCTCGGCGCCCTCGCCGGGGGGGCGGTGGCGCTCACCTTCGATTGGAAGGCGGCCTACCTCGTCGGGGGCGTCCTCGGCCTCGCTCTCCTCGTCACGCGGATCACGCTTGCCGAATCCGGCATGTTCCGAAGCCTGGAGGAGCGGTCGGTCTCCCGCGGGAACGTCCTCATGCTCTTCACGGGCGGACGCTTCGGCAAGTTCGCCCGCACGACCCTCGTCGGGCTTCCGATCTGGTGCATCATCGGGATCTTCGTGAGCCTCAGCCCCTTCATCGCGCCCGGCCTCGGCGTGACGGGCCGCGTGTCGCAGATCTACGCCGTCATGTTCTGCTACGCGGGCGCCGCGATGGGAGGGCTCGGCTGGGGCGTCCTGAGCCAGCGTTTCGAGACGAGGCGCGAAGTTCTGTTTGCGGCGATCGCGGGCCTGTCCGTCGTCATGTTCGGCTACTTCTTCCTCCGCGGGCTCTCGCCGGGCGCGTTCTACGTCGTCTGCGGCCTCCTCGGGCTCATGGCGGGCTACTGGTCGGTCTTCGTCACGGCCGCCGCGGAGCAGTTCGGCACGAACCTCCGCGCCACCGTCGCCACGATCGTCCCCAACGTGATCCGCGGCAGCACGTTCCCCCTCGCGTGGGTGTTCAACCGCGTCCTCGTCGGGCGGATCGGGGAGGCGCGCAGCGCCCTCGTCCTCGGGACCGTCTGCATCCTCATCGCGCTCTGGGCGCTTCGCGGCCTGCCCGAGACGTTCGGGAAGGACCTCGACTACTTCGAGGGCACGACGGCGGACGCCCCCGCCGCCTCGCCCAAGGCCCGCCGCGCCCCCGCCGCCGGGGGAGGCCAATGAGGGCCGGCCTCCTCGTGGCCTTCCTCGCGGTGGCCGGTTGCC
>JACPAO010000134.1 GCA_016180755.1 Methanobacteriota archaeon | reverse complement strand
ACGCGCGCGCGAAAGCGCGCGCGTCCGGCGCCGACGGCGTTATGCTTGGTCGCGCCATCTTCGGCAATCCGTGGCTCTTTCATCCGGAAAAGGATGCAGTGAACGTCTCGCTCGAAGAAAAACTGCGCGTGATGGTGGAACACACCACGCTCTTTGCGGAGATGCTTCCGCATAAGTCGCTTGCCATCATGAAGAAGCACTATAAGGCGTACGTGCAGGGCTTTGACGGCGCGCACGCTCTGCGTGCGCGCCTGATGGAGGCCGAGAACGCACGCGAGATAGAGACGCTCGTCGAGGCATTTATACACGACACACCGCGTGCACTTCTCGAATTCTTGCGACGCGGGCGTACTTGTGACGGCGCGGGCCATGATGAGGATGCCCGTGAGGATGATGCCGAGGCGTACGAGGATGAACGCGTCGACCTCCTGCGTCGTCCGCCACTGGTATAACGTGCCCACGAGCAGGACGAGCAAGGCGATTGCGAAGAGGGCCGAGAAGGTCCGTTGGAGGGTGGCTCGCACGTCGGGCCTCGCACGACGAGGCGCCGCTCGATTACTTAACGCTTGCCGGGGGACCCGTAACCTGGCGCGGGGGCGATTCGAGCGGGCCAAAAGGGATTCGAACCCTTGACCAGTCGGTTAAGAGCCGACTGCTCTACCTAGCTGAGCTATTGGCCCGTGGTCCTGGTGTTGGTGCGCCCGGCGGGCGTACGGCTGCCCGAAACGGACCCGCTAGATTACCCTTGCGTCCTCGCTTCTTCCTTAGCCGCCGGGTTGGGGCGGCGTGAAGTACGCCTCGATGGGGCGGTCGATGATCGGCAGCTCGACGATGCTCGTTGTCGAACCTCCATAGTTGAGCGCGAGCACGGCCGGCGGGGGGCTCGGGATGCGGTCCGAGTGCGTGTTGACCCATACGCGAAGCACCAGTTGATGGCCCGCGGGGACGGCGGCGTCCATGGGTTGGATCTCCATCTTGGCCACGATCGGCTGGCCCGGCACCACCGTCATGGGCTTGTCGCCGCCGTCGTGGTACCGCAGGCTCATGCTCGTCCATCCGATGCGTTTTTCCGTGCCGGCCGCGGGGTCCCGGTCGTAGAGCCAGGCCGCGATATAGCCGCCCGGCTCGCGCGGCGTCACCGTCACGTGCACGCGCGGCAGGCCCGAGATGAGCATCTCCTTCTCAAGAGGACCGTACACGAAGTCGGCGCTCGTGCGAACCGGCGTCGGGTCGGACCGGAGGATGTCTTGGTTCGCGACGACCGGTGCCAGTTCGACCGATCCCGCCGCGCCGCGCGTCGGGTTGAGGCGGTTTCCGGTGGCGAGGTGGAGGGTGGTCCAGTTCGCGTCGCGCGGCGGGTAGTGCTCCTCGTTGCGCCAGCGCAGGAGGTTGTCCTGCACCTGCACCGCGGGGCCGAGGTCGACCTGCGTCTTGCCCTTGAGGTAGAAGTCGAACCAGTGGAGGAGGATCTCGGCCCAGTCCCAGCGCTTCATCATCGCGTTGGAGGAAGCGTCGGGGTAGGTGTGGACCCATTGTCCGACAAGCGACTTCACGGGGAGCCCGAACGTCTTGTTGAGCTCGTCGGCCCAGGGGAAGACGATCGCCGGGTCGACGTTCCAGTCCTCGAAGCCGTGGATCGCGAACACGCTGCCCTTGTAGTTCTTCTCGACCTTGGGCTTCGCGTTGCGTTCGTCCCACCACGCGCGCACGGGGTCCTTCTCCCCCGTGACGCCCGAGAACGCGCCGATCGCGGCGGCCTGCCACGTCTCGGGGCAGGGGATACTCTCGGCCTTGTGCTGCGTGGACCGGTCGCTCAACTGGAACGGGCTCGTCAGGTAACTGCCCACGATGATGGGGCTGCGCGACTCCGCGCTGCCGTTTCGGTTGTAGACCTCCCACGCGTTCGTGCTCCCCGAGATGGGCACGATCGTCTTGATGGCGGGGTGGCCGGAGCCCGCCGCGTACCAGGGCGTCGTTCCGACGTAGCTGATGCCGATGAGGGTCACGTTGCCGTTGCTCCACGGCTGCGTCGCGAGCCAATCGATCGCGGTGTGCATGTCGCGGACCATGTTCGGGCCGCGGAAGTCGTCGCAGCCGCCCGCGTCCCCGGTGCCGCGGATGGCAAGCTGCGTGTACACGTAGCCGTGGGGGACGAAGTTCGTGGCGATGCGCAGGCCGAGGCCCGCGAGGACCTGCACGTCGTTGTAGTACGGGCTCGCCTGGATGATGACCGGCGCGCGTTCGCCCTCGGGCATGTCGGGCCGCCAGTTCACGAACTGGATGTCCTTCCCGTCGACGCTGGACTTGATGAAGACCTCTTCCTGTTTCAGGACCTTGTAGGGGCCGGGGGCGAGCACCTGCGCGAAGTTGCCGTCGAACCTGTATGGGCCGGGGAAAACGGCCGGCGCGGCGGAGCCTGCGCCTCCCAGTTTCGTCGCGCCCCGGCCGCCTGTCTGCTGCGTCCCGGAATCTAGGCAGCCGCCGACCGCGGACGAAACAAGCACAACGCCGAGCAGGACCGGCAAAATTCGCATGGTGGCCCGAGGCATCGTCGCGCGTTATAACCGTTGTCTTCGCGCGCCTCCGAAGCTCTGATACGAGCGCGGGGATTCGCCCGCAGGATGGCGGCGGGTCCTCGGTTCGGTTTCCTCGGCGGCGGCGCGTTCCTCAACCATGCGAGCGTCGCGCCTCCGTGCCGGGCCGCGAGGCGCGCGGTCCACGAAGCAGCCGAAGGCATCGCCCGGGAGGACGACCGGTTCGTGAGATCGCGGGCGACGAGCACCGACGCCCGCCGCGCCTTCGCGGCCTTCGTGGGAAGCCGCCTCGACCGCGTGATGTGCTTCCAGAACACGTCGGCCGCCCTGTCGTCCGTCGCCTGGGGCCTTCGCTGGCGGCGCGGCGACGAGGTCCTTGTGAGCCGCAACGAGTTTGTGTCGAACTACCTCGCGTGGGAGCTCCAGGGTCGGCGCGGCGTCCGGGTGCGGAACCTTCCCACCGAGGACGAACGGGTCGACCCCGACGTTCTCAAAAAAACAATCCGCCGGACCACGCGCGTCGTCGCCGTGAGCGCGGTCCATTGGGCCACCGGGGCCCGACAGGACCTGCGCGCCCTCGCCGACGCCGCGCACGACGGCGGCGCGCTCCTCGTCGTCGACGCGGCGCAGTCGCTCGGCGCCGCGCCGCACTCGCCGGCGCGGGACCGGTACGACGTGCTCGCGACGAACACCTACAAGTGGCTCCTTTCCTACAACGGAACCGCGTTCGCCGACTTCTCGCGCGGGGCCCTCGAGGCGATCTAACCGGCGGCCATCGGCTGGCTCTCCGTCGCCGGCGAACCGGAGCCCGAGGTCGTCCGACGCGGACGCCGCGCGTACCGCCTGGGCCGCGGCGTCGAACGCCTCCTCGGCGGGGCCCCGAGCGCTCTCTCAAACCTCTCCGCCGCGGCGGCCCTTCGCGACCTGGACGACTACGGCCAGGCCCGAATCCGGAGCGAATCGTTGCGCGTGGGCGACGCGGCCTTCGCGGTCGCCGACGAGCTGGGGCTCCCGGCGGTCACGCCACGGCGTCCTGCCGACCGCGCGGGCATCGTCGCCCTTCGCGTGCGCGACGCCGAGGCCACCGCCGCCCGCCTTCGGCGCCGCGGCGTGCGCCTCGGGGCCCGCGGAGGCTTCCTTCGGCTCTCGCCGCACTTCTACACGCCCGCGAAGGACCTCGAAGCGCTCCGGCGCCACCTCCGACAGGTGCGGGCCCGCCCGGCCCAATGATTTAGATTGGGCGAACGCATCGTGGGGACGGCTTGGCGCGCTTCGAACGCTCCTGCGGAGTGGTGATCTACCACCACAGCCCAAGCTCGCCGCGCGAATACCTCCTCCTCCACTACCCCACGGGGCACTGGGACTTCGCCAAGGGCCACGTCGAGCGGGACGAGGCGGACCTCGTCACCGCCCTTCGCGAGGCCAAGGAAGAGACGGGCCTCGAGGACCTCGAGGTCGCCGCGGACTTCCGGCACGAGTTCGAGTACCGGTACCGTCACCGCGATACGGTCATCCACAAGCAGGTCACGTGGTTCGTGGGCCGGGCGCCGAACAAGGTCGTGAAGATCTCACACGAGCACCAGGGGTACGTGTGGCTCCCCTACGAGCAGGCGGTCCAGCGGGTCACGTACGACAACGCGCGGGACCTCTTGCGCCGGGCGGAAGCGTACCTCACGGGCCCGACGGCGGCCCCTCGCCACGCGTCGAAGCCTCCGGCCCCCTAGGATGCGCTAATGGGGCCATCCTCCGAGGGCCTAGAACAAGAGTCCCAGGCTCGAGAGCTCGGCGGTGATCTTGTCGACCGCGCGTTCCGCGTCCTCGGCCTTGCGGGCGCCCGTGCAGACGAGCTTTCCGCTTCCGAAGATCAGGACGACGACCTTCGGGTCCTTGAGGCGGTACACGAGGCCGGGGAACTGTTCCGGCTCGTACTCGACGTTCTCGAGGCCGAGGCCGACGGCGATCGCGTTGAGGTTGAGTTCGGCCTTGAGGTCGCTCGTGGCGACGATGTTCTGGATCGTGATCTCGGGGTCGCCCTTTACGCCCTGGATGCCCTTGGCCTTGAGGGCATTGATGACGATGTTGACGGCCTCGTCGACGGCCGCGATGCTCTTTGCGCCGGTGCAGACGACCTTCCCGCTCCGGAAGATGAGGGCGGCCGTCTTCGGTTTCTCCACGCGGAACACCAGGCCGGGGAATTGCTCCGGCTCGTACTCGGCGTTCTCGAACGCGGCGGAAATCGCGTTGAGGTCGAGCTCCTCACCGATGCTGGTGGAAGCTACGACGTTCTGGATGTGAATTTCCGCCACCGACATGCCTCCTTTTTAAGGCCCAAATAGAAGAACAGCATTTCATATTTAAACCGGAAGGATTGAGAGCTACGGAGGCCGGCCGGTCGGCGGTCCATGACCTTGAAACGTTTTTATAGGGCCCCTAAGTAAAGGGGCCCCTGGTGGCCCTCCTGGAAGAACCCCTCTGCCGGGTTGAGATCATCAAGGACGTGACCAAGGAGGAGTACGCCGCCAAGGTCTACAGCGAGTACGAGGGCATCAAGGAGTTCCGGTCCCGGAGCCTCGACCACCTCCTTCGGGAGCTCTCGATCGAGCTCGAGTACTCGTTCGGCGAGGCGATCCGCCGCGGCGCGACGGAGGAGACCCCGCCGGCCTTCGACGAGGAAGGCGGCGGGTACCCGGAAGAAGAGAATTTCTAGCCGCTGACACGTTTTATTTATAATCCAAACTCTGGGCAATGCTTAAAAGGGGACCCCTTTATCGGCAGCGCTACCAAATCCCCAGGGGCTCGTAGCTCAGACAGGTAGAGCGTCTGGCTTTTAGCGAGCCCGAGCTGCACAATCTAAAACCTCTTGGGATCGCAAGATACCAGATGGTCGTGGGTTCGAATCCCACCGAGCCCGTCTCGGCTTCGAGGCGGCTTGTAGGGTGCGGCGCGGGCGCGCTCGGCGCTTGGGGAGAACGGACGCGCGCGGACGGCTGATGCGGGAGTCGGAGCCTCATATCAAGGGCCCAACCGAGTGAGAGGTCTCCATCGACCCACACGCAGCAAGGGTGAACACCATGCCGGATGAACCAGCCAATGAGGCCGTCGCCTACCGTTACGTGATCGACTACTCGACCTAAGGGGGACCCAATCATGCGCGAACTAGTAGACGCTTTTTACGCGGAACGGACCGTCGTCAACCACCACATCGCGTCCTTCAACGACTTCCTCGAGCACCGGCTCCAGGGCATCATCGACAACGTCCGGATCGGCGACGAGGAGACCGAGCGTGGCACGATCCAGACCGACATCGAGGGCTTCAAGATCAAGCTCGGACGCATCAGCGTCAAGCGGCCCGTCGTGAAGGAAGCCGACGGCTCGCTTCGCCCCCTCACCCCAATGGAAGCGCGCCTGCGGAACCTCACGTACCAGGCGCCCATCCAGCTCGAGTTCATTCCCATCATCGACGGCGTCGAGCACGAGGCCGAGATCGTCAACATCGGGAAGCTCCCGATCATGGCGCGCTCGAACCACTGCAACATCGCCAAGAGCACGTTCGAGGAGACGGAGGAGCGCAAGCTCACGGAGGAAGAGTACCACGCGAAGCTCATCGAGAGCGGCGAGGACTCCCTCGACCCGGGCGGCTACTTCATCTCGAACGGCACCGAGCGTGTCCTCATCACGCTCGAGGACCTCGCGCCGAACCGGGTCCTCGTCGAGTACGCGACCCGGTACGGCACCGACGTCGAGGTCGCGAAGGTGTTCTCCCAGCACGAAGGGTACCGCGCCCTCGTCATCGTCGAGAAGAAGAAGGACGGCACGCTCATGGTGACCGTCCCCGCGGCAAGCGGCCAGATTCCGCTCATCGTGCTCCTTCGGGCCCTCGGCATGGAGTCGGACGAAGAGATCGTCAACACCATGGTCGAGCACCCCAACATGGAACCCTTCATCCTCGCGAACATCGAGTCGGCCGCGCTCGAGTACTCGGTCACGAACCAGGAGGAGGCCGTCTCCTACCTTGGGAAGCGCCTCGCCGGCGGCCAGGCCAAGGAGTACCGCATCAAGCGCGTCGAGAACCTCATGGACCGGAACCTCCTGCCGCACCTGGGCAACGACCCCGCGGACCGGATCACGAAGGCCATCTTCCTCGCCCGCATGGGCCAGGCCGTCCTCGAACTCGCCCTCAACCTGCGGCAGCCCGACGACAAGGACCACTACGCCAACAAGCGCCTCAAGCTCGCGGGGGACCTCATGGAGGACCTGTTCCGCGTCGGCTTCATGGCCCTCGCGAAGGACCTCAAGTACCAGATCGAGCGCGCGCACGCGCGGGGCCGCGAGGTCAAGATCGCGACCGCCGTCCGCAGCGATGTGCTCACCCAGCGCCTCCTCCACTCGCTTGCAACGGGCAACTGGGTGGGCGGCCGCGCCGGCGTCAGCCAACTCCTCGACCGCACCTCGAACCTCGCAGCCCTCTCGCACCTTCGGCGCGTAACGAGCCCGCTCACGCGGAGCCAGCCTCACTTCGAGGCCCGTGACCTGCACTCGACCCAGTGG
>JACPAO010000064.1 GCA_016180755.1 Methanobacteriota archaeon | reverse complement strand
TTCGCGCCACATGTTCACCACCCTGAGCCCCAGGCTCACCTGCAGCCCGCCCTTCCGCGAGCACCTGGCCGCCGCGGCGCCGTCTGACCCGTCGGGCGGCCCTCTCCCGCAAACGTGGCTACCAAAACAGGCATGACCGCTCCGCATCGATTCCCCCGGCATCCAACGGCCCCGTCGGGCTGCGAACCGACATAGCCCTCGCGGTGAGGACGAAAGGATAAGTAGGAGAAAGTATCATTTAAGGTATCAATGTCGACTACGGCACGTATTAGATTCAGGAGCGCGGGCGGAAGCCTCATCGCCACCATCCCGAAGGACGTGGTCGACCGCGAGCGCCTCAAGCCCGGCGACGAGCGGGTCGTCGTGTTCACCGGCCGGGACCAGGCCTTCGACGAGCTCTCCGGGTCGCTCCCCGAGCTAGGGGACTGGGACCGCTCCTGGAGCCGGGGGCGTGAGCGCGACTGAACTGGCTCTTCGACACGAGCGTATGGCATTCCCTGGCGTCCCGCGGCGGCCCCCACCCGGTCGTGGACGGCATCCGGCACAACCCACGGAACAAGATCGCGACGTCCGCCGTCTCCATCGCGGAACTCCACAGCATCCTCGCACGCCGCGGCCTCGGCCATCGCGTCGACTGGGTCGTCCGAAAGGTGCACGAGGCCTCGGATGTGCTCGTGCCCTCCGAGGAGGTGTTCGCCCTCGCGGGGCGCATCCACGCCGCCGAGCGCTCCCACCGCCGGGACTTCAGCCTCGCCGACGCGATCCTCCTCGCCCAGGCGAAGGGCCTGGGGGCGAAACTCCTCACCCACGACCGGCCCCTCTTCAAGAACCGACAGGGCGTCGCCGTGCAGGTGCTCCACGAGCCGCGGTAGGGCGTCGCCCGAGACGAGCTTGCCTGGGGGCAAACGCAGCCATCGACGTCGGGCCGCGAACCCGAATGGACCGGCCCGGCGCCGCGACTATTCCTTCGCTTCCGCCAACATGTCCGGGACCGGCTTGCCGCCGGCCTTGGTGACCTTGAGGTTCACCTGGACGATGTCGAGCGTGATCGTGTTGCCGCGCGCGGAGCGTCGGCGCCTTAGCCCCTTGCGTTCCGGGTGGAAGCCGTGGCCCTCGACCGCGAGGATGCGTCGGCGCGCGATGCCGGGAAGGTCGGGCCGCATGGCGAAGCCCTCCTTGTCGGAGCCGCCCGTGATCTGGAGCTTGTAGCCGGGGAGCTTCACGAACAGCCCGTCGACGTCGTCCCCGATCTTCTTCCCCACGAGCGCGTTCGCGTGGTGGCCCTTGACCGCGACGTTGAAGGATTTGCCCTCGTGGCTCACGATGCACTTGAATTCGGCCATGGCGGGATTCTTCCGCAGTCCCGCCTCCTATTTAAGCGCTTCCGGGAGGAGGACGCGCCGGCCAGCGTCGCGGAGCCCGTTGCGCCCGCCCGTGCCATTTCTGATATTACTTTTCTTGTAATGTTTGTCATGTTATTCATACCAACGAAAAGACAACAGTGAAAAATGCCGGCCCTGCCTGAGCTCCAGGCGGCCCGGCGACGCGCGCCCGCCGGGAGGCGCCCCGGGAGCGCATCGGAGCAACCTAAAAGCGGCCAGGCCATGCCGCGGGAAATGGCCTTCCAACCTCGACTCCTCAGCCGACCTCGGAGGATGCGCATCGGCATCCTCGGCTTCGCCCTCCTCCTCGCCCTCGCCGCCTTGTGGCTTCCCTGGTGGGAGGTCCGCTTCGACATCTTCGGCCAAGGCGTCTCCGAGACCGTCGCGCCCTACCGGGCGGGCGACTTCGCCGACCAGCCCGACCGCGACGTCCTCTCCGACGAGGTCCTGTTCACCGGCATCCTCGCGACCCTCGCGGCCGCGGCCGCCCTCGCGACCCTCGTGCTCGAGCTCCTTCCCACGATCGGCCGGGCCGCCACCCGCGGCCAGGTCGTGGGCGCCTGCGTCCTCACGGCCGCCCTGGGCCTCGCGGCCGTCCTCTACACGGCGACGGCCTGGCCGGAGGAGATCACGCAGGACACGGACTTCTTCGACGAGTTCCACTACACGGGATCGGACTTCACCGGGAACGCGACGTTCACGGGCCAGTCGGGCTGGTTCCTCGAGATCGCAGGGACCGTCGCGTTGCCCCTCGTGGAGGCGGGCCTCGTGTTCGTGCCCGTCGACGAACCGTGGGTGCGCGGACGCCGGCTGTGAGGTCCCCGCGGATTACGCGGACGCCTCGGCGGCGGGCGCGTTCAGGATCCCGCGGCGGCCGCAGTTCGTGCAGACGGTCACGAGCGGCCGTTCCGTCGTGAACGGGACCTCGAAGTTCGTCTGGCAGTTGCCGCAGCGGATCACCATCGGGCCCTTCTCATCGGTCGTGGCCGTCGCCGAGGGCACGGGGGCCGAGGGCGCCGGGGCGCTCGCGGCGGTCGGTTCGCCGCCCATCTCGGCAACGAAGCCGCAGTGGGGGCACGTGTGGAAGAGGGGGCGCTCGCCCGTGTCGTCGATCTCGTACAGTTGGTGGCAGTTCGTGCAGTCGATGCGCACGACGCTCGTGCCCGTCGGCGGGGCGGGCGCGGGGCCGCCGCCCGTCGAGGCCGGCACGAGGAACATGATCAAGAGGACCGCGAAGATGACGGCGAGCGTCACCGCGAAGATCGAGATCCACACATCGAAGTCGAGGTCGACCACCCACGAGGCGCCTTCGTCGATGTCGCCGTGGTACACGAGGGCCACGTAGGCGCTGAAAAGGACGACGAGGATCGCGATCCCGAAGAACACGCTCGCCGAGCGTCGGAGGGCGGTGCGTTCCACCGACTACCACCTCCGCGCAAGGCCCACGAAGAAGAGGACCCCCGTCACGAGGAACAGGGCGGGCACGCTCCAGTACCAGTGCGTGAACTGCTCGGAGCGGGCCTGCTCGGGCGTCGGGACGCTCGTGGCGCTAAGCGGGTTCGTGCCGCTTCGGACCTCGAGCCGGTCGCTGAAGCCGTCGCCGTCGGTGTCCGCGTTGTTGGGGTCGGTGCCGGCCGCCGCCTCGTCGGTGTTGGAGAGGCCGTCCTCGTCGGTGTCCGCGTCCGCCTCCATCTCCCCGAGCCGGGAACCGTACCGCGTCTCCCACGAGTCCGCGAGGCCGTTCTCGTCGAGGTCGGCCGTGGCGGAGCCGCCCGCGACGACGAAGACGCCGCTCGTGCCGTTTGCGGTCGCGCCCGAGAGCGTCGTGGCCTCGACGCGCACGAGGCAGGCCTTGCAGCTTGGGAGCGAGGCGACGTCGAGCGAATACGAGCCCGTGTTGGAAAGGTCCTTCGCGAGCTCGAAGAAGTGGACCCCGTTGTCGGGGCTGTAGAGGACGCGGACCTTGAGCTCCGAGGCGGGCGTGAGGCCGCGCGTGGGGGCCGCCGTGTAGCGCACCTGGAGCGTCCGGGTCGTCTGCGCGTTGTCGACGCGGGTCCCGGTCGTCGGGAAGGTGACGGCGACGACGACGCCCTCCGGGCAGCCGGCCCCCGTGACGACCGTCGTCGCCTGGGCCGCGGTGGGGACGGGCGCGCTGTTCGAGACGTTGTCGGTCGCGAAGCCCCGGAACTCGTACGTGTGGTTGCCCTCGCCGCAGAAGTCCGTCTCGCGGAGCGTGGTCGCGTTCAGGAACGTGACCCAGATGCTGGGGGTCTTCCCGGGGTCGGCAAGCCGCGCCTGGATCGTGAAGCTCGCGACGCCGCTACCTGCGTCCGTCGCGTTCCACTTGACCGGGAACGTCGTCGTGGTCGCGTTCGCGGGCGCCGTGAGCTGGAGCGTCGTGGGGGGCGACTTGTCGACGGTCGTGTTCCGGTGCTTGTCCCCCGTCGGCTCGCCGAGCATCCCCTTCGTACCAAGGAGGTCCAACGCCTCGAAGTAGTACTTGATCGTCGTGGCGTCCGCGACGGCCTGGCTGATCGTCCCCGTGAAGGTCGAGGTCGTGCCGACCTGCGCCATGGGGAGGGGGGAGAACGTCGTCCCAGAGGTCGCGAAGAAGAGCTTCACCGTGGAGGCGTTCACGCCGATGCCTGCGTCGGTGGCCGTGACCGTGAACACGTAGGGTTCGCCCGCGCGGAACGTCTTCGCGTCGACCTCGGCAAGAAGCGGGCCGTTCGTGTCGACCGTGAGGGTCCGGAGCGTCGTGTTGGTGACGCCGCCCGCCTTGTCCGTCGCGCTCACGAAGTACGTGATGACCGAGTCCGGCTTGGGCGCGGGGATCGTGAACGTCCAGTTGTCGGTCTGGCCTTCCCGCGCCATCTTCCCTTCGAACGTGTTCTGGTTGATCTTCGTCACCGAGGCGGGAAGCGCGGCCTTGAACCCGCCGGTCGTGTTGCTGAACCGGACGAGGAGCTTGTTCGTGTCGAGGCCGGTCCCGTCCTTGATCGTGGCGCGGACCTTGTAGTCCTTGTCGAGGATGAAGCTCGGAGGTGGCGGGGCCTCCGTCACGGAGGGCGGGATCGGGTCGATGATGAACTGCTCCTTCGCCGTGACGTTCAACCCGACGTTCGCGGCGAGGTCCGTCGCGATGATCCGCGTGTGGACACGGAACTCCTGCGCCGGCCACGTGAGGGGGATGGTCACGCCCGTCGACTCCCACAGCTTGCTCGTCGGGTTGTAGGTGAGGGGAAAGAGCGGCGAGACCGCGCCGACGGTCGCGTTGAAGTGCTGCGCGAAGACGTTCGTCTTCGAGTTTGTGTCGAGGCTCACGTCGGTGACGTCCGACTTGACCGTCACGTTCACGCCGCGCGCGGTGATGGGAAGCTGCGTCTGCGACCCCGGGAGGCCCGCGTTCGGTACGGCCGTGATGGCGGTCGCCGGGATGGTGGGGGGCGTCGTGTCGACGTGGAACGTGAAGCTGTTCTTCGCCGTGTCCACCTGGTTGTTCGCGAGGTCCTTGCCCGTGACGACGATCTTGTGGGGCTGGTGGCTCCACTTGAAGCTCGCCGAGACCTTCGTGTAGTCGAAGTCGAACTGGAACGCGTGCGGCGTGAGGTCGGTCCGCTTGAACAGGGCCGTGTTGTCGACGCCGTCGACCGTGATCGCCGTGGCGGCCGCCGTGCCGTTAAGGGGCTGCTCGCGGTTGTCGTCGCGCAGGACGAACCGCAACGGCGTCCGGTCGTCCGTCGTGATGCCGGCATCGACGGAGGAGCCCGCGACCTTCGCCGGGAGGGCCGCCGCCGCATCGACGAGCGGCTTGGTCCGGTCGATGCGGTAGAAGTAGTACGTGCCCGCGCTCGCGGGGCAGGCGACGGCGTTCGGCACCGGGTCACACATGACGTTGGCGTTCGCGGCATCGCGGATCTGGAGGATGAAGCGGACCTCGGCGTTCGGCGGGGCCGCCGCGAAGTCGGTCGCCGTGAGGGCTCCGCTGTACTCCAACTGGCCCGGGACGCAGGGCGCCCCTACGCACGAGATCTCCTTCTTCGTCGTCGTCCCGGATCCCGGGTTCGTGCCGTCGAGGGTCCAGAAGAGCGTCGCCTCCTGGTCGAGCGTCCCCGTGGCGCTCGGCGAGTACGTCCCGCGGAACGTGTTGTCCACGAGGCCGCTGAGGGACTTCGCGGGGGGGTTCAGCAGGCCCGTCTGGTCGATGGTGCGGGACCCGTCGCTCATCCTCTGGTCCCCGCTGGCCGACTGCGCGTCGGCCGGCGGGCTCGCGCCGAAAAGGGCGGCGGCCAGGAAGAGGCATCCTACGAATGTGAGGGCGCGGACGTACGTCTGGTTCATGGCCTTCCTTCGACCCCGAATTGGTTTCGCATGTCCTTGACCCATATAAGGAAGTGCGGTTTTGCTGCGGAAACAGCGGCCGGGCGGGGCTGTGCGGCGGTACCGATCCCGCGGCGTAAGGGGGGAAAAGAAGGCGGCTCCCGCTCGTCCCTTGGGAGCCGCGGCCGGGCCTGGGCCCTAGAAGGGCCCGCTGCGGCAGTTGCTGTTGACGCCCCCGTTGGGGTTGCTGGGCGTGCTGCAGGCCTTGTTGGGGTCGCTTCCCCGCTGCAGCTCGTACTCGTTGAAGAACCCGTCCCCGTCGAAGTCGCGCGGGAAGCCGCCGCCCGAGTGGGACGGCGTCGAGTCCTTGTTGAACGGGTTCGAGCCGCGCTGAAGCTCTAGGGCGGTCTCGTACCCGTCGCCGTCGGTGTCCTTGGCGCCCACGAGGAGGCCCATGACCGTCGCGACGGCCGCGCCGGCCTCCTGGTTCGCACGTCGGGCCGCGCACTGCTCGAGCGTCTCAAGAGGCGTGCAGCCGGCGGCGGAACGGACCGTGGAGGTGACGGACGTGAGGACGGCCCCGGCCTGTTCGTTGGCGCGGCGTGCGGCGCACTGGTCGATCGTCTCCGTCGTCGTGCAGCTCAACGGGCCTCGCACGACGTTTTCGACGGCCGCCTTCTGCTCGTTGGCTTGGCGTTGAGCGCAGACGTCGTCGGGTTCGCCCGGGTCGCACCCGGCGGCGCTTCGGGCCGTCGAGAGGATTCCGTTGACGGCGGTGATGACCGTTCCGGCGTGTTCGTTCGCCTTGGCCTCGGCGCACGCGGCTTCGTCCGCGGCGGTGCCACAGCCCGCCGTGTCGCGGGCCGTCTTTCGGGCGGCGTCGGCCTGGGCAATCGTTTCCGTCGCTTTCTTCGTGGCGCAGTCGTCGGGGCCGAGCCCGGCGCATCCGACGACCGTCATGAGTTCGGCGACGGCGCCGTTCGCCTTGGCGTCGATGCAGGCGGCCTCGTCGGGGGCGCTCCCACACCCAGCGTTGTCACGCGCCGTCTTCCGTGCCGCACTCGACTCTTCGCCGGCGCGGCGCTGGGCGCAGACCACGATGTCTTCGGATGTCGGAGTCTCTTGGCATTGCAGCGCGGTCCGCAGCGCCTGCATGGGGTTGGCGCAGCTCTGCGGGTTCCCGATGTCGCACGGTGGCGGGGGTAGCGTGCCGAGGGCCTCGTTGGACTGGTAGACGCGGTCGTTGTTCTGGTCGAGCCAGAGCTTCTTCTGACCTCCGTCGTCGGCGACGCCGACGAAGGGCGGGATGAGGTCTTCGGTGTCCTGCGGGCCGAACGGCCGTTGGTCATTCGCGCCGGAACCGCGGGCCTGGCCGCAGACCCGCAGCTTGTCGCCATGCCGCTCGATGCGGAACCACGTTTGCGTCGTCCCCCGTTTGGCTTGCGGGCCTGGGTAGTCGCATACGTCCGGCATGTTCTGCCGTTCGGTGAGCGAGTTCCCGTTCACGATGTAGGCCCCGACGAACAGGTCCAGGACGTGCTCGGCGAGCGTCTTTCGGTCGGACTGGTCCGGACACAGCGGAACCGACGAGTCGCTCGAGGTGTCGATCCTCTGGATGCCAGAACCAAGCGTGGAGCACTCGCGTCCGTTGCCGGTGTACATGACCTCGAAGGGGTTGGTCATGACCTCGAACCGAATCTCCCGGTGGTAAGTGGTTATGGCGCCGAAGTCGCCCGTCGCGCCGAAAGCCCGCACGTCGAGCACGGGCGACCCGGCGACGCCGAGCTTGTTGAGGTGGACGATCGAATCCAAGAGCAAGGTCTTGTCCTCCGCGTGGATCGTCAGTTGGAACCAGTCGGGATGGGGGGTCAAGACGAACACGCCGCTGAACAGGGTCCAAGAGTACCGTCCTTCGTTGGCGCGCAGGATCATCGTGTCCGTCGGCGTCTCGCTGATCTCGAATAGGTTCGAACCGGCGCCTCCGTGGATGATGATGTTTCGCGTTCCGGCGTCGCGAAGCTTCAGGACGCCCTGGCAGTCGGCGGGTTGGGGAGCGGTCGTGCACGCGGTGTTGGGGTCGCTCTTTCGGACCCAGACGATCTTCCACACGTTGACCTCGAGGGAGGTGCTCTCCATGAGGTTGGGCAAGAGGTCGGCGTCGGTATCGAGCGGAGTGCTGAACGGGTTGTACTTGTTGGGCTTCGCGGGGTCGCTGTCGGCAGCGTCTTCATCAGCGTCGGTGAAGCTGTCCTTATCGGAGTCCTGGTTAGGGCCGGCGGCGTCAGTGCACGTCTGGCCAATGAAGGGCTTCGTCGGGTCGCAGCGGGTGCTCGTCCAGGGGTTCGGAAGGCCGTTCGTCATCGCGCCGTTGATGGCCTCGGTCACGTCTTCCACGAGGCCGTCGACGATGGGCTGCACGATGGAGGTGCCGACGTCTTTGCAGGGTTGGGCGCCGGGCACCGTGGCGATGGGCTTGTCGCCGACCTTACCGTCGCCGTCGAGGTCGCAGTTGGCGGTGGTCTCGACGTTGTCCTTGATTCCGTCGGGGCATTCGGCGGGTTTCGCGGGGTCGCAGCCTTGGCCCTTCAGGAACGTGGTGACGCTTTCTTGGAAGCCGCTGACCTGGGACCCGGCGTCTTGGCGGACCGTGAAGGGGGCCGCGCCGTTTCGCGTGACCAGTTGAAGGTGAATCGTGGCGTCGGGCCCGCTCGTCGGAACACCGGTCGGTTGGGACATGGCGTTCCCGTGACGGTCGAAGGTCTGGAACTTGTATTCGTATGTCTTTCCGATGGTAAGGAATCCCGCCTTGCTGAGGGGGGAGACGGGCAGGTCCTTGACGAACCGCGTGTCCCCAGCTTTGTAATCTTCGCCGGTCGGACACACGAAGGAAAGGGAGGGAGCCTTCTGGTTCGTCTGGACCTCGCGGGCCATGCTGAATTCCACGGCCGGGTTCAGCGTCACGCCGTTCTCTTTCGTGATGATTAGCTTGACGGATTGCGGCCCAGGATCGGCCGGGCTTCCACTCACGCATTCACCGTTGTCGTCCTTGTACAGCACGCGGAACCTGACGGTGGAGTCGCCCATCGGTGCCGTCTCCACCGTGGCGTGGCCTGCACCTCCGAAATTCTGCGTGACTTCCGAGACCCCGGTGCCGGTGGCGGCGTTCAACGTGGGCGGCACGTTGTGTAAAGCCGTCACGGTCTTCGTGTCCGTCGCCGTTCGGGTCACGCCGTCGATGAGCTCGCTGGTCGTGGCGACGGCGTCAAGCCGGCCGCGAGCGGGCTGCCCGCCGACAAGGATTTCATTTCCATTTGAGTCAACGCACTTGAACAATTGGCCTGCCGTCGTCCGCGGGATTGCAAAGACGGTCTCGAGGTTCGTGCCGCTCGCCGCGTTGGCTGGGCCGCTGACAATCGCTAGGGCCGTCTGCGACGCCGCGGGCGACGCCGGGCACAGCGTTGCCTTGACGACGGTGTTCACGGAGCCGCTGCGCGACGCCGTCCCGGCCGTCCAGGTGACCTTAATATGGTCGGAAACCGTCCCGGCGAGGTCCCGGACGTCGTTCACGTCTACCACGGAGATGACCGAGGGCGCGTTCGGCGGCCCGATGGTCTTGTGCGAAACCCGGAACACGGCGCCGAGGAGAATGGCTGTCAGCGACTGTCCAGGCTGGCCGGCGTAGACGCCGTCGTCCGTGATCTCGATGTACAGTTTGATGTCTTGGCCGTCCGGCACTGTGTAGACACAGTCATTGGCGGCACAACTTCGGTCGGTGAGAAGCCCCGTAGTCGCGTCCACGTGTCCGATATCATCGATCTTCCACCCCGTCGTGAACGACGGCGCGCCGCAGTCGTGAGGGGACCCGCACGTTGTGGAGCTGACGAGGTAGCGGAGGTCCTTTGAAAGGTCCGAGAGGTCGATGCCTGTACCTCCCTGACCACGGTCGCGCACCCAGTACACATCGACCGTCTTCAGGTGCACGTGGCTGGCGGGAGCCGCCAAGGTCGCGGTGACCGGTGTCGTCTGCGTGATGCCCGCGCCGATGCCCGTCGTCCCGAGGGCGCTGATCGTCCAGTCAAAGTCGCGGAATTTGGAAGGGTCGTCGGGGTACTTGTCAATCCCGTTCGCAGCCCCGTCGCCGTCGCGGTCGGCGGGCACCGAGCGGCCATTGATCGGGTTCGAGCCGGAGACGATTTCGTCGAAGGCCGTGCGCCCGTCGTCGTCGAGGTCGAGGCGCGAGAGCTGGTTGGACAGTAGCTGGGCGTCGCCCGTGTTGCCGCCCCAGAGTAGGTGGAGGTTGGAGAAATCGAAGGGCGCCGAGAATAGAGGCTGGGCGGTGGTGGATGCGCCAACGCTTCCAGGGGTCGGCCGTCCCACGCCATTGACCGTGGCCGAGAACTGGACGAGCGAATCCATGACGCGAAGGACCAGGTGCGGGCCAAGGTTGGTAGACCCCGACAGGCGGGTCCACTGTTCAACCTGGAACAGGGCCGTGTCGACGTTGCCCGTGACCGGCGTTCGCTGCGTGGACACCGAGCTTCCGCCCGAGGACGCGCCTTGGGCCGCGAGCCCCGTCGAGGTCGGGTCAAAGATCTGGAGGAGCTTGCAAGGTTGGAAGTCGGACGAATCGGCCGGCGTCGCGCGCGTCTCACACTGAGCTGTTGGGTCGACCACAGCATCGACGTTGACTTGGTGGGGGTTCCCTCCAATCGATGGGAAGGCCTGCTGAGTACAATCCTCGGGGTCGTTGAGGAAAAACGTCGCGCCGTTCGGCGTGGTGATTTGGTTCACGTAGACCATCATCCGGGCCGCGAACTCGGTCCGGTCGGCGGCGGGGGCCCCGGTTGTTGGGTCCTGGTCCGTCTTGGCCTTCGTGGCCGCCGAATGGAAGTAGTCAGTCTGAATGAAGAAACAGGATGGGAACGTGGGGTCGCCGTTGAAGATCTGCCCATAAAGCAAGTCGTCGCGTCCGTCCGCGTCAAAGTCGCCCCCAACCGTCGCCGAATCATAGTCGAAGAAGTCGACGTACAGCGCGCTGCCGACATCGCCGATGGGAGGCTGGGCGATGAGGGCGAGCCGCTGCGCCTCGATGGCGTCCTCGATCCCGTCCATCTGGCCCTCGAACTCGTCGCTCACGATGGGGATCTGCGCCTCGACGCGCAGCTGGCCCGCGCCCGCGAGCGCGGAGGCAAGAAAGATTCCAACAAACGTCAACGCCAAGATCCGTCGCATTACGCATTCCTCCGCGGTGTGTCCGAAAGGGTCGCGAGGGCGGGTCCACTCATCGTCAGGCTACATCCAACCGCGACCACGCCATTGCACCCCATGTTGCTGGTGCCTACGTCCCGTACCGGACGTCGGGCAAACCCCCTCCTCACGGAGGTCCGTATTAATCCGTTGTGGCACAAGCTTGGCCCCATACTTATCCCGTCGACGCGGCCCATCGCGGCCTCGGGCGGCGCGGACGTGTCCAACGTCCCTGGGAGTATATAGGTCGATTCGTTTGCGTCCGAAGACGGCCGTACGACGAACAACCGCCGCATACCCCCCGGTCCGGGGGCGCGGGTCCTCTTAAGGCTTACGCCGCGGCCCGTCATCGGAGGATGCCCTTCTTGCCACAGTTGGGGCAGACGGTCACGATCGGCTTCGTCCCGACGACCTCGAACCGGTGCTGGCACTGGGGGCACTTCAGCCGGTGAAGCTCGCCCTGAGCCGCCTCCTGCCCCGAGGCCTCCGCTTCGGGGGGCGGGGTCATGACGACCTGCTGCGTCGCGCCGCCGCGGTTGCGGCTTCGCATGGCGACGGTCGCGCCGACGATGATGGCGATCGCGATGATGCCGGCGATCGCGGAAACGACCCAGACCCAGGCCGGGATGCCCGTCTTCTCCGCCGTCACGGGGGCGGAGGCGGGCACGTCCTCCTCGGACGTGAAACCGACGACCTGCTGCAGCGACTCGAGCGGGGACGCCCCGTACCAGGAGACGACGTAGCGGTAGACGCGGCCGGCGACGGCCGACTCGTCGATGAATTCGCGGCGGCTCGGGTCCTCGACGGTCCCGACGAGCGCGAAGGGGCTCGCGGCGCGCCAGACCTGGAAGCCACCGACGCCGCCCGCCGGGACGTCCTCGGGCAGCGTCCACGTGACCTTCACGTCTCCGTTCGATAAGGCGGTGGCGTTGGTCGGCAGGAACCCGCTCTTTCCGATCTGGGCGGCTTCCTTGAGCACGAAGTTCGCGGTGCCCACGGCCTGGTTGGGGGCGGGGTTGCCGCTCGCGTCGACGGCCTGGTCGACGGCCGTGACGACGACCGTGTGCGGGCCCAGGCCGAGCGTGCCCGTTGGGACGCTGAACGAGACGGAGGTCGGCGTCGTGATGGTGGCGGTCTGCGGGGTGCCGCCGTCGACGGTGTAGGTGACGGTTGCGAGCGCGACGTTGTCCGTGACCGTCACGTCGACGGGCGTCCCGAGGGCGACCTCAGCGTTCGAGCCAAGGTTGGGGAACGAGACCTTCGGGGGCTCCGTGTCGGGTCCGGTGACGGTGAGCGAGGCGTTGGCCGTCGCGACGTTGCCGGCCTGGTCCGTCGCGGTGAACACGACCTGGCAGGCGCACGGCTGGTCGACGGCGGAGACCGCGAGCGTCCCGGCGTGCGGGCCGGAGGCGCCGCGAGTTAGGGTCGCCGTGACGATGGCCGTCCCCGAGGGGGGTACGAGGGCCGCCGTGACCTCCTTCAGGTTCGTGTCCGTCGCCGTGACCGCGACCGCGAGGCCCGTAGGCTTCGCGCGCGTGTCGAACTTCGCCGGCGAGACGGACGCGCCTGAGAGCACGGGGACCGTCTTGTCGGGCGTGACGCTCACGCTCGTCGACAAGGGGCCTTGGCGGCCGGACTTGTCGCGGATCGCGACCTGGTACGTGTGAGCCTGCTCGTCGTTCACGGTCGAGTCCGTGAAGTTCGGCTGCGACACCGCGCCCAGGGGCGTCGCGCCGCCGTCGCGGAACACGACGTACTCGAAGAAGTCGAACGGGTTCGTCGTGGCGGCGGGCGCGGTCCAGTTGAGGGTGACCTTGCCCCCGGCGTCCGCGGCCCCGCGGAGCCCGGAGAGCGCCTGGGTCGGATTGGTGAGGTCGACTTCCACGGTGCGGTTCGGGTCCGCCTCCGTGTTGCCGACGGAGTCGATGCTCCAGAACTTCACGAGGTGGGATCCCTCGCCGAGCTCGAACGCGGTCCCGCCTTGGGGGAACTCCTGCGTCGCGCCGGTGCCGATCCGGTAGAAGGTCTTCTGGATGGGCTCGCTCGCCGTGAACGATACCAAGGGCTTCGTCTTGAACACGCCGCGCAGGCCATCGGCCACGGCCGGGGACGTGACGAGGCTCGTTACCGGCGGCGTCGTGTCGCCGATCGCGATCGTCGCGGAGGCCGTGCGGCTGCCCGTCGGGTTCTGGTCCGCGTAGACCGCCTGGAGGACGTCGTTGTTGCGGACCTTGATGGCTCCTGCGGCCGGGGTCGCGGCCTGGCTCAACGTGACTTTGCCCTTGAAGAGGCCGCTGTGCACGGCCGTCTCCGTAAGAGTGAGCGAGATGCCGGTCGGGTTCTCGTTCGACTTCACCGTGACGGAGAGCGTGTCCGCCGTCCCGGTCCCCGTGGGGTCCGTGTCGCGGTGGGCGTCCCAGACGCTGATCTCGGGCTGCTGGGTGATGACGTTGTACCCGGCCCGGTCGAGCTTGATGACGCCGAACCCGGGACGGAACCAGTCGGCGTCCCGGACGAAGACCAGCGAGTCGCCGGCCGCGCCGAAATCGTCGACGACGCGGGCCCTCAGGCGCGCGTTCGTAAGATCAGGGGTCATGCCGACGCGGCCGGTCTTGGCCGTGGACGTGATGGGGGCATCCTCGGGGTCGCTCGCGGCCGAGTTCTTGAAGGTGGCGCGGCCGAAGAACACGCCCGTGTTCGCGCCGACCTCCACGATCTCGAACGTCTTGTCGGTTCCCGCTACGAACTCACCGCTCGCGTCGAGCCTACCGAGCTTGAGGCGGGTCGAGTGCCGCTCCACCGTGCCGGCGAGCTGATTGAGGTCGCCGTCCGCCACCAGCACGGTGACGTCCTGCATGAGGGTGTTCGCGTGGACCCCGTTCGGGTCGGGGGAAATCGTGGGATCGAACCCGATGTAGAACTCCCGGTTGAACGCGATCTGCGTGTCGAAGGTCCGGTCCCACGAGATGGTCGCGGGAGGCTCCTCCGTCACGCGCAGCCCGACCTGGTTGAGCGGATCCACGTACCGGACGCGGATCGTCTCGCCTCCGCCCGCGAAGTCGGGCGCGAAGACCTTGCCGTTGCCAGCCACGAGCGACGTCTCGAAGCGCACGCCCGCGGAGACGAAACTGTTCGTCCGCGGCCCGTCCTCGAGGAGCGTGATGGTCTCGCCGGCCGGGTCGGCGAAGGAGAACACGTTCACCGTCAGCTGGTCGATGAAGTTGTCGTCGAGGTTGCGGTCGCCATCGGTGACACGGATGTAGAGGGCGTCCGAGGAACCCTTGAGGGTGACCGGCGGGACGGGCGGGCCGGGGTTCGTCGAAGGGACCGCGGGGGAGCCCGAGACCACGACGAAACCGGTCGCGGAGGGCCGCCAGCCGATGCTGATCGCCGGCGTGACGGTCGTGCCGGTGACGCTTTGCGGGTCGGTGTACGAGACCACAATGGCCCCGGAGCCGCCCGCGATGTTGATGGATCCGTCACCCGATACCGGCGTTCCAGGTACCACCGGAACGAGCCCGCGGAAGAGGCCTGTGCGCGTCCCTGTCTCGCGGACGGCGACCGCGACGGTGTCCTGGGCGTTGGCGGCATTGCGGGCCGTGATGAGGAACGAGTCCGGATCGCCGGTCGAATCGAAGTCGAGGTCCCGGACCTCCACGGGGACGAAGGGGCCGAAGAACGGCGAGGGCGCCGCCCCGCTGAAGTCGCTCTTGCGGAACGACAGCGTGCCCGTCTCGGTCTCGAGCCAGTCGACGGTCGCCACGCGGTTGCGGAAGTGGGACGACGAGCTCACGCCCGGAAGGCCATCGACCATGTGCGGGTCGGCGTAGCTCACGACGAGCCGGTCCTGGTGGGTGGTGGCCCCCCCGGTGACCTTGACGGCCTGGTTGCTCGCGACCGCCAACGCCTCGACCGTGATCTGCGCCTCGTATTGCATCGGGTCATTCGCCTGGGCCGTGTTGGTGCGGATGAGGACAAAGGGGATCTGCTCCTGTTCGCCGCCGTTCTCGCTTCCGACCGCAACCATCATGGACGTCACACGGTAGTCCACGGAGATCGTCCGGCCGGTGGGGATGGCCTCGCCGAACGTGATTTGGTTCGCGAGGGTCTGGCGATAGTGGAACCCGTCGTTGTTGGGGCTCGCGAGCGATGTCGACGGGATCGCCTGGTATTCGTACTGGACCTCGAACGAAGCGCACTGCTGCGTCAAGGAGGGCGTGCACGACGGCGTGCTGTACTTGACCACGCCGGCTACCAGATCGGCCTCCGTGCTGCTGCAGGTGGCCGTGCTCGGCGAAAGGGTCACGTCGGCGCAGGATAGGACGCCGTCCCGGTTCCTGTCGAGGATCGGCCGCAACGAGCCCTCCGCCACGGCGCCGACCGTGTGCTCGCTTGGGCTGGGCGTCGTCTCGGCGCGCGTCACGGACACGATCACGTGGGAGGCCTCGACGGAGCTCGAGGCCAGCGTGTACGCCGCCACACCGCTGCCTTGGAGGGTCTCGCCGAAGACGTACCCCGTCGACTCGTCGTCCACGATCCGGACTCGGGGCTTGCCGGAGAGGCTTCCCGCCGCGGTCGGGGAAAACGAGGGGTCGGTCGCCGGGTACCAGTATACGCCTTCCACGGCCGGGTCGTTCATGAGTTTCGCACGGATGTTGGCGCCGGGCAGCTGCCGGCCGTTCTGCACGTCCCGGGGCACCTGGGCGGTCGTGGGGATGTTCGCCCGAACCACCTGGGCCGCCCCGCTCGAGACGGCGCCGAAACCGAACGAGGTGAGGAACGTGTTCGTATCGGAGCCGGTCTCCACGGCGACGACGTTGATGACGTCCGCATCGGCCGGGCTAAGGATCGCGCCGCGCGGGAAAATCTGCAGGACGCCGACGTCGCGGGCGGAGGAGTCCTCGTTCTGGGCGCTGCCGACGATGCGCAGCCCAACGGGCGCGACGCGGCCGAACGCGCGAAGGAGGGGGCCGCCCGAGGCGTCGAGGAAGTCGTAGCCGGTCGTTGCCCGGGCGCGCGAGACGGCGATGTTCGCGGTGTCGCCGGTGATCTGCACGACCTGGCCGTCGCCAACGTTCACGCCGAGCTTGGCCGGTGAGCCCTGGCGCAGCGCCGTGCACCGGGCGGCCTGGTCGCCCGCGGTTCCCGGGTCGGTGGTGAGGATGAGGTCGCCGACGAACCGGTCACCCGAGGGGGACAGCGTCACCGGGACGTCCGTGCTGCAGCGGGAGGAGTGGACGCCGATCGACGTGACGGGCGTGGAGCTGTAGACGGCCACCTTGACCGTGAGGTCGAGGCTTTGGGGGGCCGCGGTGCCGATGTAGATGGAGGTGAGCCGCTCGCCCGTCGCGGTCTCCAGCCGGCTCAAAGCGCTACCCACGAGCCACTTCGCGTTCGGCGACGCAAACGTCTTCGGCGTCCCGTCGTCGGCGACGGGGTCCGAGTACTCGGCGCGCAGGTCGTCGTTGTTGTCGGTGACGAGCGTGCCGGGGTCGAAGCGTGGAACGCCGCCCACGGTCCCGGTGCCGAACGGGACCTCGACATGGAACATCCCGGTGTCGATTCCCGTCTCGAGCACGTTCGCGTACGTGACGCCCTGCCCACTGTCGAGGTCGACCATGCTGACGCTCACGACGTCGCGCAGGTAGGGGTCGTTCTGGTCGGCGTCGAGGATCATGACGTTGGCTGCCGTGCCGTACGAGGTGCCCGTGGCCTGCTTCACGTAGTAGGGCGCGTCCAGGAACACCTGGCCGTCGGTCGCGTCGCGCCAGGTGACCAGGTTGGAGCGCACAATCCCACGGGTCCCGTCGGCACGGCGCGCGTCGTCGTACTCGACGACGACCTGGTCCCGGTCGGTGACCCGCAGGCGGCCGGCGCCGGTCGAGTCCCCGAACTGGAAGTTCCCGATGAAGCGACCGCTGTTCTCCGGGATCTCGGTGAGCGTGACGCTGAGGGAAGAGGGATCGCTCGTGGACTTCACTTTGACCGTGACTTGCTCTTGGACGAGGGGGTCGAGGTTCGCGTCGGGGTCGACGACGATCACGTTGTGGGAACCCGTTGCGCCGACGAGGCGGCCGGTCGGGCCGGTCGAGGCGGCGCATCCGTCGGGGCCGAGTTGGACGCAGGCCGTTTGGACGGTGAAGAACCGGGACAGGGCGGTCCGCGTCTGCGTGACGCCGCCGAAGTCCGTGAGGTCGGTGTACTGGGCGTTGAGGCGGTCGCCGTTCGCCGCGCGGACCCAAGGTCCTTGGTTCGGGCATCCGCCGCCAAAGGGCGTCGAAGGCGGCGGGTGGCGGGCGTTCGCGGCGCTCGTTGGAACCTGCGCCTGGTCCGTCGTCACGACGACCAAGTTTCCGAAGAACAGGCCGCTGCCCCCTCCGAGCTCGGTGAGCTCGACGCAGCTTCCCACGCTGTCGCTCGTCGTCGTCACCTTGACGACGACGGTGTCGCGCCCCGCGTTCTGGACCGACTCGTCGACGTCGAACACGAAGAGGACGGGTTGGGTCTCGAAGAAACCGTCGCCGCCGGCCGGAACGGCGTCCGCCCCGAAGTACGGGTCGCCTGCGAAACCGACGCTTCCTTCGCTCGACGTCTGGAAGGTCCAGGAATTGAACGAGGCGACGAGGTCCCGCGGCAGCTCGAGGGTGCGCGCGAGCCCGTTTGTGCCGCGAAGGTCCGTGAGCACGGCCTGGACGCGGTCCCCATGCTGGACGAACACCTTGCCGTTCGCGGGCACGGCGCTCGCCTCGAAACCTATGGTGCCGAAGAAATAGCCTCCGTCGGCCTTGCTTGCGCCGGGCGTCGGCACGGGCGTCGTCACGGTCGCGCTCTGGTCCTTGCTCTCGACGAGCGTTACCACTTCGCCGGTGGGGTCGCTGTCGGAGAAGACGCGCAGGAGCGAGGGCACGCCGGCCGCGGGGTACACGTCGAGCGAAGTCGTCGCGTGGAGGTCGGCGTCGAAGACGCGGAAGCCGATCTGGATCCCGTACCCGGGGATGACGGGCGGGAAGCCCGCGGGGGCCGGCACGGGCGCGACCACGGCGGCCGTCGCGGTCGAGTCGTCCGCGACCCGCCAGGAGACGTCATCTGTCAGCGAGTCCTTCGAGACCGTGATCTTGGCGTTCGCCGCGACCTTGAGGATGCCGTCGCCGAAGATCTTGCCGTAATGGGGGTGGGTCTTCACGGGCGGGCACAGGGGTGCGGGCGAGGCGCCGGGCGTCGTGCAGCCGGGGGCGGTCGCGACGATGAAGGAGCCGACGAAGACACCCGTGTGGTAGCCCGTCTCGATGAGGTCGATCGTCCATGGGGTTCCGCTGGCCCCCTGGGGGTCGAGGGCGGCGCCGCCCGACGTCACGGACTTCACGGAGACGCCGGTGACCTTGTCGGGGAGGTCAGTCGTGTCCTTGGCGGAGTCGATGAGCTTGACGTGGACGGCCGCGCCGTCGCCGAACATCTCGGTGGGGAGGGTCGTGTAGTCGAGCGCAGTGATCTGGAGCGCGGGGGCGGTCTGGGCGACGGCGTTCGAGTCGTTCCCCGAGCCGATAAGTAGAATTGACGACGCGAGCAGGGCCGCGACTACAAATACTGTGTACAATTTCTTTGTCGTATTAGCTGGTTTAGCCAAGGGGGATCCCTCCAGGGAAGATTGCCGGTATTCCCTTCAATCGAAGGCGAACAAGATTAAGGTTCGCCTTTTGTTTGACCGTTTTCTCAAGAGAGAACCGAAATTCCTTATAACTAATACGACATACGATTAGTACAAGCAACACGTCGTAAACTTTGGAGTTGTTCCACACGCAGGGCCCCTTCTACACCGCCGGACCGATTCCCCCGACCATGGCCGGAACATACTTGTACGGCTTCGAGGAGGAACGGCGCCTACTGGTGCAGGGCTTTTCAGGCAGGAGGCCTGCCCGCCTCGCCCTTACCGGCGCGCCCGAGTCGGGCTTGACGAGCCTGGTCCTGGGAATCGGCCCCTCCTTGCCCTCGCCCCGCGCCCACCTCGACTGCTCCCGCGTCTGGCCGGCCTCGAGGGCAGGCTTCTTCCGGCTCTTGGCCACCGCGCTGGGCGTCGACGCTCCAACCGCCCCCGACCGGCCCCCGGGGGCCGTCTACGCCGACCTCGCCCTTCCCGCGAAGGGCCAGCGAGGACTGCTCGTCCTTGACAACGCCCACGCCCTCGCCAGCCTGGATCCTTCCCTACTTGCCGACATCTACGTCCTCCTCGACCGCCTCCCCTACCACGTCCTTCTCACCGGGGACGCGACGACCCTCGCACCCTTCGCGGACGCCCAGGTGGCGCTTCGGCCCTTCAGCGAAGCGACCGCCGCGGACTTCCTGCGCCGACGCTTCCAGGCTGCAGGCCTCGCAGTGGGCGAGGAGGCCCTCGACATCTTCTACGAGTTCTCCCGCGGGGGCCCCGCGGACCTGCAGCGGCTCGGGGAGGCCGCCTGGCTCGGCGCCCTCGCGACCGGCGCGCGGCACCTTGGCGCCACGGAGGCGGAGGCGGCCCTCGCGGAGGTCGTCGAGCATCTTCCCAACGGCCCGATGGGCGCGTGGGCCTCGCTCCGGGGCCTCATGCGGGACATCTTCGTCGCGATGTGCCTCTACGACGAGAGCTCGCCCACCGTCATCGCGCAGCGGCTCGGCCTCGAGCCCAAGAACGTGGTCGTCCTGCTCGGCCGCCTCGTCGAGGCCCATCGCGTCGTCGAACGCACCGACCGCGGCGTCTACCGCGTGCGGGACCCCTTGCTCAAGCACTACGTGCGGAAGTCGTGGAGCTCGCCGATCCTGCGCTCGTGAGCATGCGCGTGAGGTACTCGTTCTGGTGGAGGCCGGCCTTCTTCGCGAGTCCCGCGAGGAGGCCCGCGACGCCCGAGCCGTACTGGGCGGCCGTCTTGGGCACCGAGACGATCGCCTCGGGAAGGCCGAGGATGCGTGCGACCTCGCGCAGCGCGACCTTCCGGTCGGCGCCATCGACGAGGGCCGAGGGGGGGAGGTTGCGGGCGACGCCGCGCACGCCCGCGTCGAGGTACGGGTAGTGGACCTGGACCGCGTGGTGCTTCCCGATCCGGGCCTCGACGGGGAGGACGTCGCGGTCGAGGGCCTCCCGGTCGCGGTCGAGGGCGAGGATGAGTTCGTCCCCCTCGAGGCCTGCGTACCTTGCGTAGCCGCCGAACCATTCGTCGGCACCTTGGCCCACGACGAGGCGCTTCGCGTATGGTCGCGCCTCGCGCGCCGCGACGAAGAGCGGGACCTCCCAGCCGGTAAGAAGCGGGCTCACGAACGCGCTCTCCGGCGGGATGCCCCATTCCTGGGCGCGCGCGGGATCGACGCGCGAGGTTCCGATGAGGGGGACGATCTCGGGTAGGAGCGCCTCGAGGCGCGGCGCGGTCATGACGACCTCGAGGAGAGGGCGTCCCAGATGCTCGGCGAGGAGGCGCGCGCGTTGCGAATCGACGGCGCCCGGCACGCTCACGGTGACGAGCTGGACGGTCACGTCGGCGTGTTGGGCGATGAGCGCCGCGAGGATGCTCGAGTCGAGCCCGCCGCTCACCGCGATGGCGATGGAGTCCTGGCGGCGGAGGGCGCGCACGGCAGCGCCGTCGAGGGCGTCGTGGAGACGGCGTATGGGGAATTCCGCGGTCACAGCCTGGCGAGGTACGCCAGGAGGCCCTGATGAGGGCAAATGTCAATATATATCGACACACATATCGATATTGGTGACACGTCAAATCTCGGTTGCCGACGACGTTTACGACCTGCTCCGAGCCTTGAAACGTCCAGCAGAATCCTTCTCGGAAGCGATCCGCCGCCTCGGCGAAACGGCCCGAAAGAATGCCATCCTGGAACTCGCTGGGTCGTGGAAGATTTCGGACGAAGAGGCGAAGCGCATCACGGACGACATCTACGCCAACCGCAAGGCGTCGCGTTTCCGGAAGGTGGAGCTTTGAAGATCCTCGACAGCGACCTTCTCATCGGGTTCCTCCGCGGACACCCGAAGGCGGTGGAGGTCTTCCAAACCTTGGGGGACGACGCGTTCACGACGACCCTCAACGCGGCCGAACTCTTTGAGGGCGCGGCGGGCGCAAGCCGACCCGACGAGGCGCTGTCCAAGGTTGACCAACTTCTGTCCCGGCTGCGGCTCCTGCCGTTCGGGCCGCGTGCGGCCCGCGCGTTCGGCGTCATCCGGCGCGAGCACAAGCGACGCGGCGCGATGGTTGCCGTAATGGACACCTTAATTGGAAGCATCGCCGCGGCCGAAGGGGCGTCCATCGTCACGCGAAACGTGAAGGATTTCGGTTCCTTCCCAGGGGTCCGCGTCGAAACGTGGGCCGACTAGCGTCTCTACGCAGAGGGCTGGGCATCGGCGCCGGGGACCGTGGCCGGTTGCACAACGGTGGCTCCCCCCGGCGCGTCCGGCTTCGGCTCGAGCGTCTTGAGGTCCTCCAACGTGACGTGGCCCCACGCCTCGCCCGGGAAGTACTTCACGTTGTGGGCCTCGCGGATCTTCTCGACGAGGCCGACCTCGTTGAGGCGCTCGACGTGCCAGTGCACGCTCGACGGGGAGAGCTGGAACGTGCCGGCGACCTCCTTCTGGCTCGAGCCCGGCTTCTCCTTGATGAAGCGCGCGATCCCGAGCGTCGCGTCGTTCTTGAGGACGGCGAGGATGTACTTGCGGCCGTTGCTGAAGCGGCCGCTCGCGCGGTCGAAGAAGCGCTTGTAGCGGCCGTCGCGGACGCTCACAATGGCCTCGTTCCGCTCGAGGACCCGAAGGTGGTAGGTGAGCGTGCTCCAGCCGAAGGGGACCTCCTTCGCGAGCTGGTTCGTGCTGATCCCGGGTTCGTTCTTCACAAGGTCGTAAAGGAGTTCGCGGCCCTTGTGGTCGAGGGTCTGCTCCTTGGGCACGCGCGCGTAGAGTGGGAGCAGGGCGGCGCTCAAGGCGTACTTGAGGGTCGGCCAGTAGTAGACGGCGAGGGCGACGAGCCCGAGACCGGCCGCGGCGCCGCCCGCGACAGCGGCGGCCTCGGCGTTCGCGAACGTGGTCGACTCGACGCCGACGCGGACGAAGGCGACGTCCCCGTCGCCCAGGAGCGTGATGCGGGGGGCCCCGTCGAGGTCGACGGAGACAGGCCGGAGCCGGAGCACGCCGCCCAGGATCGTCTGCTCCCCGTGGAGGCGGACGTTCTCGGCGTCCGTCTCGAGGCTGCCTTCGGCCCAGGGCAGGCCGACGAAGCCGTCGTGCAGGATGAACACGGCGCCCGAGACGAGTTCGGCCTCCCGGACCGTCACGTCGAAGCCCGCTCCGGGAAGCGCGAGGACGTAGTAGTCGAGGGTCTCTTCGGAGTGGCTGCCGGGGCCGGTCCAGGTCCCGCCGTCGGCGTCCGGGACGAAGACCGCGCCGGGTGCCTGCGTCGTGCGTCGCTCCGCGACGAGGGTCTGGGGGCCGACCTCGAGGGTGGCGCCGGCGACGACGAGCTCGTCGGCCTTGAGGGTGACGCGGGACCCGAAGGCCTCCGCGACGTAGGTTCCTGCCGCAAGCGCGGCGAAGCCGGGGATCGGTTCCTCGGCGGAGGCCTGGCCGAGGCGCACGCCGGGCAACGCGGGGCCGAGGGTCTCGTCCCCGAGGAGGATCCCAAGTTGGGCGTGGGCGTCGCGCCAGAGGTCGGCGGGCGGTTCGGCCTCGGCGGTCGCCTGGCGCGTGGAGAGGGTGATGTCGCGCGCGCGGACGGAGACGAAGGCGTCCGAGGCCGGGACGAGGCGGGCGGTCGAGCCTTCGGCGTCGACGGGCTCGGAGTCGATGTCGCGCGCGCCCAGGATCTCGGCGCCGGTGGGGAGTCTCGCGAAGGAGCTTGTGACCCGGACGTGGGTGATGGTCGCGCCCGAGGCCGGGAAGGTGAGCGGTTCGGCCGGATCGAGGACGACGAGGCCGTCGCGGGCCTTGACAGCGGCGTCGCCGTAGAGTTTCACGGGGGCCCCGGTGGTGGCGACCAGGTTCCCAGGGGAGGCTTGGGTGGAGGGGAGGAAGACTAGGAGAGCGAGGAAGACGGCCGCCGCGACCCCGATAGCGTTCCGCATCACTGGACCCCGGTTTCTCTCAGTATATAAGCCCAGTCCGGGCCGAGCCTTAAAGCATTGTTGGTGGGCCTGTCAAAACTTACCTGTTGTGGCCGCCGGGCTCCCCAGGTGACGCGTTCGGGCCGGCCAGCGGGGACCATTCGGAGGAGTCGACCTTCCGGAGCCCGGCCGCCTGCAGGGCTGCGAACCACGGCTCGCGGACCTCCCTAGGAAGCGTCCCATCGTGGTAATAGAAGGCATCCGCACCGGGTGACGCCCGGCGGATCTCGGCGGCGATGGACGGCGGATCGGCCGCCTTGGCGTAATGCGTCGGCAGCATGTGGGAGAAGTGGACCTGCTTCGACAGCGCGGCCTCGGTGAAGCGGGGCGCGTAATGCCCGCCGCCAAGGCCGGCGACGATGCGATAGGACGGGATCGCGGCGTCGAGGAACCGGGTCACGGCTTCCGCGACGACCTCGTGCCCCGCGCGGTCGTCCCACTGCGCGTCGGAGGAGCCGAGCTCGACGAAGAGGCATGGCACGTCAAGGAGGGGTCCGTGGTGCGTCGTCTCGTACGCCACCTCGGCGGGGTACTCGAGGGCGCGGCGGGCAACGTCGAGGCATCGCAGCATGTGGGTGAGCTGTTCGCCGCGGCACGGCGTGAGCCGGCCCGGCGTCCCGCCGAAGTCCGCCTTCGTGAAATTCCCCACCGGATGCGCCGTGAGCGTCGGCCGACCGCTCTGGCTCTTGTGCTTTGATAAAAAAACAATCGAGGAGGCCGCCAAGCCGTTGCGCCGCAGCCGCTCGTCCAGGCCCTCGGCATGGATGTGGACCTCGTCGATCGTGACGAGACGCGTGTCGCCGCGACTCCACAACGGCGCTTCTTCGAAGGAGCCGTTCGTTCGGTGCCATCCCGGTCGCGTTCGTAACGCGTCCGCGATGCCGACGCTTGCGGGATCCGGGCTGGACTCGACGAGCACGCGCACCACGGTCGCACCTCAGAGCGGGAACCGTCGCTTGACGCGCGAAAGGTACATCCGCGCGACGTAGAGACCGGCAAGACCGAGCCCGGCAGCCGCCCCGGCGATGAGGTGCGAAACGCGGGTGCGCATCTTGGGGTAGACCTTGCGGTTCGCCCCGACCTGCGGGAGGTACTTCTCGTTCACGAAATGGATCGGGATGCCGTGCTTGGTGAAGATCCTCTGGACCTGCTTGTGGGCGGAAGGCCGCGGGGACCAAAGGTGCTCGAGGTACCGCTTGTGGATCTCGATCTCGGCGTCCACGACGCCGTCCTCGTAGACGCGGACGTGGATCTGTTTGTCCCCGAGGTCCTTGATGAGGCCGTAGGCGTGTCCCTTGTGCCGCCACTGGAGGACCGTCGATTGGAAGCCCTCTTTCTCGAGGGCGGAGCGGATGCGCTCAAGGTACGCGTGCTTCGCGCGGTGCCCTTGGACGTTCCAGTGGGCGCCGGCGAGGTCGGACATGCGCTCACGGTGCCGGCGCTTTTGACGCAGACCTTCCTCGCGGGCACGCCCCGCTGGTCGTCCGTTGTTTTCGACCGAGGCGCGCACGGTCGCCTCTCTTGCTTTGGACCGCAAGCGTATTCGTCCAATGGCAGGTTTAGCGTCCGGCCGACTTGAGGCTTTGCGTTTGCGCGGGGCTACGAGACGGGGACGCCCCGGTATCGATCCGCCCGTCCCACGGGCCGACGAATGGCAACGCGCGCCAATCCTGGCGCCCCCGCGGGGGACCCCGGGGAGCGTGTCGGGGAACAGGCGACGCGCGGCGACCGGTGGCTATTGGTACATGTACGGACCCGCGACGTCGAGTTTCAGCGGCCCGTTCGCGGTCGGGTTTCCTTCCTGGGGCGTGCAGGCCCAGGTCCAGGACTCGAGTCGCACCTGGAGCGGGACCGGCTCGCCCTTGATGCCGAGGTTCTCAAAGGACGCCGTCGTCGTGAACCCGGTCCCCGCGAGCTTCGTTGTGCTTTCGGGGACGTCGCGGTTCAAGCCCGTGTCGTAGAGGACGTAGGCGCCTCCGTCCCCATAGATCTCGAACCGCAGCTCGGCCGCGGCGCCGGCCTTGAGGAAGAGCTGGTAGCATACGGCCGTCATGTCGCCGGAGCTCGGTTGGACCGCGCCGGTCGTGAACTTGATGGTGAGCAGGTCCGCGTCGTCGGAGACCGTGGTCAGGCGCAGGTCGTGGTAGTTCGTCGTCCCGTCCCCCGAAGCGTCGGTGAACGTCATCGGAGCCCGGGCCTTGACGGCGCCGGCCACGACGACGAGCGTCTGGTTCGCGGATCCGTTCAGCTGGCTCGCATCGCTCACGACGGTCAGCGTCACCGTGAAGTTGCCCTCGGCGGCGTACGTGTGGTTTGTGACCATGCCTTCCGTCGAGTTGCCGTCGCCCAGGTCCCAGGCGAAGGATAGGTTCCCGCCCATGGGGTCGCTCGAGGCCGAAGCATCCAGCACGATCTCGGCGCCGGCGGTGAGGTTGGTGTTGTTGGCGGAGGCGAAGCAACCGGAAAGGGCGGTCGACACGAGGATGAGGGCGGCAGCTAGGGTTCGGACGGACATGGCAGCGGTCGAGTCCCCGTTCATCCGCACTTATAAAAGGGTTGTCGATGAGTTCGACACGTCGCCCAAACGGACGCCCAAAAACCTGCGGCAATTCCTCGAGCGCCTCGACCGGCAGGCCCTGCGGACGGCCCCGGTACGGCATCCCCTCTACTTCCGGGCCGGGCTCCCCGACGCGAAGCGCATCCTGGACGTCGGTTGCGGATCGGGAAGCGTCACCCGGGACCTGTGCCTTCTCACCAACGGGCACGTCACGGCCGTCGACCTCGACAACGCGATGGTGAAGGCCGCCCGCTCGACGCTCCGCGGCGTCCCCAACGTGACGCTGCGCCGCGCCGACGCCCACAAGCTCCCCTTCGAGGACGAGACCTTCGACCTCGTCGTCGCGAACCTCCTTTTCATGTGGGCCGAGCGGCCGCAGGAGGCCGCCGACGAGCTCGCGCGCGTCGCGCGACGGGGCGGCCGCGTGCTCGCTTCCATGGAGCCCGACTACGGCGGGAAGGTGCACTACCCGGAGAACCCCATCGTCGACCAGGTCTTCCAGGGCCGCATGATCGAGCGCAAGGGCGGCGACCCCCACGCGGGGCGGAAGCTTCGCACCTACTTCGTCCGGGCGGGCCTCGAGACCGAGGTCGGGCTCAGCAACCCCCGGATCCCCTCCTGCGACGAGGACCTCGCAAGCTACGAGGTCGAGAAGGGTTTCTACCACCGCGCGCTCGCCGACGCCGGGCTCGGGCCGGCGGAGGTCCAGGCCTGGGAGCGGGAGTACGTCGCCTCGCTACGCGAAGGGACGCAGCTCAACTACCTGCCCCTCTTCTACGCCCTGGGCACAAAAAAATAACCTGGCCCCGTCCCCGCAAAGCCTAAACCACGACCCCACGTGCCCCACGACCGTGGCGCTCTTCGGAACGGACGCAGGACTCCCCACCGACCTTCTCATCCTGGGGGAGCTCGTCATCAGCGTCCTCGTGTACCTGGGCGTCCGCCGGATCCGCCGCAACGAGGTCCACGCGCACCGGACCCTCATGCTCACGACCCTCGGCCTCAACGGCTTCCTCCTCGTCTCCTTCCTCATCACGGACGTCATCAAGGCGACGAACACCATCGAACGCGGCCTAACGGCCCCTCTCTGGGTGTTCATCCCCCTCCTCGCCATCCACCTCACGATCGCGATCAGCGCGCTGACGATCGCCTTCCTTTCCTGGCGCATCGCGCGGCAGGGCACCGTCCGTGACGGAAACGGCATCGTCGTCACGGTGACGCCGCACGTGCGCGAGCGGCACCGGCGGATCGCGCGGTACTACCCCAACCTGTGGTACGCGACGCTCGCGACCGGGCTCATCCTGTACGGCGTCTTGTACATCCTCTACTGAGGGGCGGGTAAGTCCCAAGAATTACGGGCGCCCAACCCCAAACGACTTCAATTGCGCCCCGCTTGCGGTCGGCCGATGGACCCCGCCTCGATCCTCGGGCTTCTTCGCCGCAACACAGCGGAGATCGTGACCGAACCGGAGGCCGAGAAGCTCTCCGCCGACCTCGCAGCCCGGGCCGTCCGGAAGGCCTACATCGGCTTCGAGCCGAGCGGCCGCGTCCACCTCGGGTGGAAGATCACGGCCGACAAGGTGACCGACCTCGTCGACGCGGGGCTCCAGGTCAAGGTGCTCCTTGCCGACTGGCACGCCCAGATCAACGACAAGCTCGGCGGGGACCTGCAAAAAATAAAAGCCTGCGGGGAGTACATGAAGCACTGCTTCGCGGCGCTCGGGGTCCCGACCGACCGGGTCGAGTTCCTGTACGCGTCCGACTACGTCGACGACCCGAGCTACTGGGCGCTCGTCATCGGCACGGCGAAGGCGACGAGCCTCGCCCGCATGAAGCGCGCGATGGACATCCTGGGTCGGTCGGCCGAGGAGGCCGAGCGCGACATGTCGAAGTTCATCTACCCGGCCATGCAGGTGGCGGACATCTTCCACTTCGACCTCGACCTCGCCTACGGCGGCCTCGACCAGCGCCACGCGCACATGCTCGCCCGCGACGTCGCGCACAAGCTAGGCAAGAAAGTGCCGCTTGCCATCCACACGCCGCTCCTGCCTTCGCTCCAGGCGCAAGGTCGCATGGACCCGATCGAGGCGAAGATGAGCAAGAGCAATCCGCAGAGCGGAATCCTCATCCACGACGACGCGAAGGCTGTTGAGCAAAAAATAAACAGCGCGGTCTGCCCGCAGGGCTCCGCGGAGGGAAACCCCGTCCTCGACCTCGCCCGCCTGGTCGTCTTCGCGGGCCATCTCGAGCGGGACCCGGCCGAGGCGTTCGTGGTCGACCGGCCGGAGAAGTTCGGTGGCCCCGCCACGTTCGCGACCTACGCCCACTTGGAGGCGGCGTTCGTCGGCGGGAAGCTCCACCCGGCCGACCTCAAGAAAGGCGTCGCCAAGTACACGAACGAGGTCCTCGAACCCGTCCGGGAGTACTTCCGCCGGCATCCAGGGCCCCTGGCCACGATGCAGGAGATCGCGGCGACCCGGTAGGTCTTGCGTCCCGACCCGGACCCACACGCTATATATCGCTCTCGATTTGGCACACCGGACGGCTTCGACGCGTGGGTGGACCCAGGTGGCGACTGACACGACGGACGCGAACGAGTTCCGGGCGGAGCTTAAGCTCGACCGCAAGCTCTTCAAGTTGCACCGCCGGAGCCGCCTGACCTTCAAGGCGTTCGTTGAGGACCGCGTGCGCGCCCACATCCTGCGCGCCGCCCCCCTTGCCCGCCAGCGCGCCGGGGACCTCGTGCGGAAATTCCCCGATGCCGACCCGGCGACGCTCGAGCGACTGGCCTCGCGGGCCCTCGTGCGGCGCCTCACGGTCTACGGCGGCGTGTCGAGCGTCCCCGGCATCATCCCGTTCCTTCCCATCTCCATCCCGAGCGTCGTCGCCGCCACCGTTCTCGAGACCGGGCTTCAGGTCCAAGAGCAGTTGAGCTACGTCATCACGCTCCTCCTGTTCCGAGGGCACCGTGGCTCCGACCGCCAACTCCTCGAGGAGGCGCTCCCGTACGTCTTCCACGGGAAGGACCACCACCCGGGCAAGGCCGCGCTCAAGAACCTTGCCGGCGAGCTCGGCGAATCCATGCTCGAGCAGGCCTTCCCCATCCTGGGTCGGCGCGCCCTACGCATCGTCTACTCCCGGATCGTCATCAGGGTCATCCCGCTCATCGGCGTCGCGATCGGCGCCATCCTCAGCATGGTCCAGGCCGTCACGATGACGCGAAGCGTCCGCCACCGGCTCGAGGCGGGCCGGGACCGGCAGGAGGGCCACACGTGGCGGCGGCTCCTCGCCCGAGCGGAGAGCGCCCGCGAGGCGGAGGACCGGGCGATGTGGGGCCGCGCCCTCACGATCGGGGACCTCCAGGCGGCCCAGGCCGAACCAGTGGCTCCGGTGGCGTCCGACGCCGGCACGAAGCCCCGCATCCTCCTCGAGCGGACGCGCAGGGTTTAAACGAAGTCCCATCTTGGGCCCTTCGCCCCCTTCGTTCTGGGTCTGTGGGCTAGCTTGGTATACTTCATGGTTCGGGACCATGAGACTCCGGTTCAAATCCGGACAGACCCACTTTCCGCGGCGGGAGCGGGTAGTCGGCCGCCAACGGGAAACATATTCGCCGCCGGCCGCGAGTCAGACTTCGTGACGGGGACCGGCTCTCGCGACGCCCGAAAGCATCAGCCCGGGAAACTCGCCCCGGCCGAACGTATCAGGCTGTTCGAGTCGTTGAGCCCCGGCACGCTCAAGGCCATGGCCGACGCCGAGGCCGACGATTGATTCGGCCTGGTCAGTACCGGACGCCCGAAGACCGGCCCGCGTTCCTGGTGGCCGGGCCTCCCCGGGAACATTCCCCCGGGGGGGCGCCGGGGCAGGCGCAACGCGCGCCTCACCGCTTTCGCCGCTCGATGACCAGGGCCACGGCCAAGACCGCCAGGGCCGCCATCGGCAAGAGAAGGGCCGGCGCGCCGCCCTCGCCCTCGGGGGATCCGCCCGTGTCATCCGTCGGGAATCCCGTGAAGCCCGTGTCGGTCGGTTCGGTCATGTTGGTCGGACCGGACGTGGGGCACGAAGGCGTCGTCGTGGCGGTCCCCTGGTAGGCGACGTAGGTGGTGGTGGAAGTTGTCGTAGTAGGGGTGCCGGCCGGCGTCGACGTGGCGGTGGTGGCAGTCGCAGTCGTGGCGCTCGTGGATGTCGTCGGGCAGGACGTCGTCGTGGCGGTGGGGGACGTCGTCGTCGGCGACTGGCCGAAGGCCACCGGCATGACGAACGCCGCGACCACGAGCGTCACGGCGGCGGTCGCGAGTGCAAGCGCGCGTTTGGGGTGGTTGAGGTCCATCATCGATTCCCGCTCCGGCCTAAGGCGTGGGCCGCGGACACCCTAGTTCGGGATTCTAGGATTGTGGGACGTTCCTCGCGGCCTTCGCGAAGTTGTCCCGGGACGAAACTCCGTCGCCGTTTCACGCGTCCGCGTCAGGGACGTAAACGTCCCGCAAGCGAAGCAGCCCGGGGCGCCACCCTTGCCGACCCCACTTCTTCTCCCAGCCCTTCGTCCGCTCGTCGGGCTCGGTCGGAAAGGTCGTGCGGATCTCGTCAAGGACGCGTGGCTCCAGGACCGTCGCATTTCCGGCCTCCGCTAGGGCGTCGTCCTTCGCCTCTTCGTCCTGGGGGGCCGAGTCGACCGAGGCATCGATGGACGCGGGAAGCGGGTCGAGCGTGCACCAATCGATCGTGCAAGGGGCCGGCGCGAACTCATCGACGACCCGGAGCACGTCTTCCGGCGCCTCCACGGGAGAAAAGTGCGCGACGCCCGCCGCAAGGAAGACCCCCGCGGCGAGCACGTTGAAGGCCAAGGCCACGTAGTCGCCCACGCCGCGCCGCGCGTCCCACGGGTTAGAAGAATTTGCTAGTACGCACGTCGAACGGACGATCAGGGGGCCGCGGTGGGCCGCCGCCTGGCGCCTAGGACAAAACTCCCAACGAGGAGCCCGGCGGCCGTCCAGACCGCGGCCAACGCGGGCATCCAGTCCCGCTCGTACGCCTGCGACGCCGCGAAGACGAACGCGGCGAGGCCGAAGGCGAGGGTCCACGCGGCGAGCGCGGCGCGCCAAGCGGGCAGCCCGTGGGCCGCGAGGATCCACTGCGCCGAGGCGATGACCGCGGCCGCCACAACCAACTCGACGCCGAGTTCAAGGAGGGCGCCGGGGCACCAATCGTCCTCGCAGTTGGCGGCGAGGAACGCGCCGAAGGCGACGGGAACGAGCAGGGGGGTGAGCGTGAGGGCCGTGACCGCGAGGGGGCGCACGGTCCCGCCACGGCCCCGGGGCGTAAAAGGACGCGCCCTCGGCCGGGCTCAACTCGCGCCCGAGGGGTAGTACCGCCGGGCCCGTCCGTCGGGCGCGACGCGCACAAGGCCCGCCTCGGCGAGGACGCCGAGGTGGTACTTCACGTTCTCCCGGGCGAGGCCGACGCGCCCCGCGAGGTCCACTTGGCGCAGCCCGGGCTCGCCCTGGACGAGGCGAAGGAGTTGCGCCTGCTCGTCGCTCAGCGTCGGCGTCGAGGGAAGCGGGAAGCCGACCTTGTAGAAGCGGGCCTTGAGCTTGTCCCGACGCATCGAGACGAAGCCTTGCTCCTTGAGGACGCGAAGGTGGTGGATGAGGGTCCCGTGACCCACGCTGAAATGGCGCCGCATCTCGCCGAAGGACGCGCCGGGGTTCTCGGCGACGTAGGTGTTGAGGGCGTCGCGCAGGTCGTGCTCGAGGGCCTTGGCCTTCGTGATGCGCGTGAAGAACGGGACGAAGGGAAGGAACTTGAAGCGACCCCAGTCGGAGAACGTGACGCGCGCCGCGACCCCGAGGGCCCCGAGGCCGGTCGTCGCGAGAAGGATCGCGGACCAGTCCGTCGACGCGGGCCCCACGTGGAAGCGGATCTCGTTCGTGTAGGCCTTCGCGATCCCATCGCGCCGGAACTGGAGGACGGTATAGAAGGTGGTCTCGGGCTCGCGGTCGGAATGCGTGCATTCGCCGGTCGTGGTGTTGCACGCGTCGGCGTACACGACCGTCGAGCTGCAGTCGCAGTAGTTGTCGCGGAACTCCGAGGGGTGGACGCTGCGCTTGGCGATCTCGACGCCGGGCGGGGTCCAAACATCGAGGATCACCGTCGGAGGCCCCTCGTGCTCGAACAGGCGGTGGCCGCGGCCGGTCACGCACCGGTACGCGGATTCCACTTGGTCGCGCTCCCAGAGGTGGAGGGCGGCGTTGTATTCGTCGCCGGAGGTGGCGGCGTACTGGAGCCGGACGACGGTCAGGAGCCCCACCGCGTGCGCTCCGTCCTTTTCCCACGTGAGGGCCGACCTGCGCACGGAGGCGAAGCCGATCGGCGCGTCGCCGCCCAGGGTCGCGTAGGAGAACCCTACGAAGCAGGATGGCACGTCCGCCGCGTCGAGCTTCCACGCCAACGACCATTTCGACGTCTCCTGCTCGGTCGCTGTGCCATCACCGTCGAGGTCCATTCGGTTGTACCAGGAGGCGCCCTCGGCCCCGTCGGCCACCTCGCTGACCTCGAGTTCGACGAAGTCGGGCCCCGCAAGGACGGACTCGTCCTCGAGCGTGGAGCCGGCGTTCGCGGTCGGGACCAACAGAAGGCCCACGAGGAGGGGCCAGATCCAGTGCGTTCGCATGGTAGACCGACGAGTGCGTACGCCCAAGATAAGGAGACTGGACGGACGCTTACCGCTTCGCATGCCGCCCGGGCGTCGCCGGCCGGGCTAATAAACGCGCCGGGGGGCAGATTTGATGTAGCGCCGGCCCGGTCGGGGTGGCGAAGGTGCGGCGTGGGCAGGGTCTTCGTCATCGGGTCGGTGTTCGGCGCGCTCGCGAGCGTTGCCTGCGCGGGCGCCGGGGTATGGCTACTCAACGAGACGGGCTGGGGCGACGACCAAGAAGGTGTCGTTTGGTCCGCACTGGGCGTGTACTTCTTGGGAAAGGCCTTCTTCGTCGGCCCGATGCTCGCAATCACGGCCTGGGCGGCGGAACAGAAGGCCGCCGCGCCCATCGTCGTAGAGCGGACCGCGGCGGCCCAAGGCTTCCAGGTCCCCGCCCGGGCGATGCCTCCGGACCGTTGAGGGCAAAGCGCATCGGCGCCGGGCGAAAGCTAAAAGGCGCCGCCCTCTCTCACCGGCCGCCTTGGCCTCGAACAGGAAGGTTTTACAAAAAAACAATGGCGGTCCCGTCCGCGTGGCGCTCGTGCAGATGCACTGCGGCCCCGACCCCGACGCGAACCTTGGGAAAGCCCTCGAACGCATCAAGGAGGCGGCGAAGAAGGGCGCCAAGATCGTCTGCCTGCAGGAGCTCTTCCGGTCCCAGTATTTCTGCCAGACAGAGGACCCACGGAACTTCGCGCTCGCGGAGACGATCCCCGGGCCGACGACGAAACGGCTCTCCGACGCAGCGAAGAAGCAGGGCGTCGTCATCGTCGCGAGCCTCTTCGAGAAGCGGGCGCAGGGGCTCTACCACAACACGGCGGTCGTGATCGACGCCGACGGGTCCCTCGTCGGCAAGTACCGGAAGATGCACATCCCGGAGGACCCCCGGTTCTACGAGAAGTTCTACTTCGCGCCCGGCGACCTCGGCTTCAAGGCATTCGACACGCGCTTCGGGCGCATCGGGGTCCTCGTCTGCTGGGACCAGTGGTACCCCGAGGCGGCCCGACTCACGGCGCTGCAGGGCGCGCAGATCCTCTTCTACCCGACGGCGATCGGCACCTGGATCGGCGAGAAGGAGCACCAGGTCGCGCAGCACGACGCCTGGCAGACGATCCAGCGCTCGCACGCCGTCGCGAACGGCGTCTTCGTCGCCGTGCCCAACCGCGTCGGCCGCGAGGGCGAGCTCGACTTCTGGGGCCACAGCTTCGTCGCCAACCCCTTCGGCGAGGTCGTCGCGAAGGCGAGCGAGGCGAACGAGGAGATCCTGTACGCGGACTGCGACCTCGGCGACATCGAGCGCTTCCGCCACGGCTGGCCCTTCCTCCGGGACCGCCGGATCGACGCCTACGGCCCCATCACGCAGCGGTTCATGGACGCGTGATCCCGTTGGCGCCGACCCCGCGCGAGCTGGGATTCTCCATGCCGGCCGAGTGGGAGCCCCACGAGGCGACGTGGCTCGCCTGGCCGAAGGACCCCGTCACGTGGCCCGACCGGGTGCCGAAGGCGGAGGCCGCGTTCGTCGAGATGATGCGGGCCCTCACGCCCCACGAGCGGGTCGACCTCCTCGTCGATGACGCCGCGTCGGAGGCGAAGGTGAGGAAGCGCCTGCGCGACGAGGGTGTCGACAACGTCGCCTTCCACCGCGTGCGCACGGCGGACTCGTGGATCCGTGACTACGGGCCGAACTTCGTGAAGGGCGGACAAAAAAACAAACACGAGGTCGCCTACAACCGCTGGCGCTTCAACGCCTGGGGGGGCAAGTACGACACGCTCCTTCCGGACGACGGCATCCCCGAGCGCCTCCCCACGATCCAGCGCCTGCGCCGCTTCACCCCGGGCCTCGTCATGGAGGGAGGCTCGATCGAGGTGAACGGGGCGGGGACGGTGCTCACGACCGAGCAGTGCCTTCTCAACAAGAACCGGAACCCCACGCTTCGCCGGCCCGCCATCGAGGCCGCCCTTCGCGACCACCTGGGCGTCGAACAGGTCCTCTGGCTCCACGAGGGCATCGTCGGCGACGACACCGACGGCCACATCGACGACATCGCCCGGTTCACGGACGCGAACACGATCGTCGCCGCCGTCGAGCCCGACGAGGCCGAGCCGAACCACGCGATCCTCGAGAAGAACCTCGCCGCGCTCAAGGCGATGCGCGACGCCCGTGGGAAACCCTTCCGCATCGTCCCGCTCCCGATGCCCGGCCGCGTCGCGACCGACGACGGGGAACCGCTTCCCGCGAGCTACGCCAATTTCTACATCGGAAACAAGGTCGCCCTCGTCCCGGCCTTCGGCCACCCCAACGACCGGAGGGCCGCCGCCGTCCTCGGCGAGCGCCTGCCCGGACGGAAGGTCGTACCGATCCGCTGCGAGGACCTCGTCTGGGGGATGGGCACGATCCACTGCGTCAGCCAGCAGCAACCGGCAGCGGTCTGACCGCACCCTAGGTCACGTCAAACGACGTCCGCACCGGGTTGAGCGCCTCGCGTGGATAGCCAAGCGGATTGTTGATGACGAACCGTTGCGGCCCGATGAACGTGACGGGACGGTGGGTGTGGCCGAAGACGAACCGCGAGACGCCCGCGGTCCGGACGACGTGCTCGAGTTCCCGCGAACCCATGTAGGCGTTGAAGAAGTCCCAGCTCGCATGCCCGCGCCGAAGGACAAGCTCCTCGAGCGGCACGTGATGTGAGACGAAGACGACGGGGCCTTCCGCCGCGTGGAGCCGCTTGCGGACGGCCGCGGTGAACCACGCGGCAACGTCGGCGTCCGGCTCTCCCCACTTCGCGTACTTGGCGTCCATGTAGGTGAGGTCGTGCCAGGTCTTCCGGGCGTAATCCTGTTCGCGGAGGGCGAGGGCCGGGCTCGCGAAGGAATAATCGTACCAGCCCATGGTCCCGACGAACGTGAAGGGCCCGACCGTCGCGTTCCGGCGCTCGAGGTTGTGGAAGCCGCTCCGGCGGCAGACGTCGTCGACGAGGTCGAGCTTCTGCCAGCTGTCCTCGGGCGGGCCGCGCACGACCCATACGTCGTGGTTGCCGGGTACGAAGAGGCGCGGCCCGCCGAAGCCGTCGAAGAGCCGCAGGGCCGCCTCGATCTGGTCGGGCTTGTGGCTCACGTCGCCCGCGATCACGAGCGCCTCGGCGTCCTCCCTCAGGAAGGCGTCGGCGATGGACCGCGCCCGTTGCATGTTCTGGGGGTAGTCCACGTGGAGGTCCGAAAGGACCAGAAGACGCATCCTCCCCTCAACCCGCGTCCCCGTTATCTAGATGCGTCGCATCGCGGACGTCCATGGCCCGCGTCTACACCGGACTCGACGTCGAGGGCGACTTCGAAGGGCGCTTCCCCTGGCGAAGCCAGCGGCTCGACGTGGGGGGCGGCGTCAAGATGGCGTACGTGGACGAAGGCCCGCGGGACGCGCCGGTCACGTTCCTCCTGCTCCACGGCAACCCCACGTGGGGCTACCTGTACCGCGACTTCATCCGCCCGCTTGCCCGCCACCATCGCGTCGTGGTCCCCGACTACGTCGGCTTCGGCCGAAGCGACAAGCCTCGCGACCCCGCGTACTACTCGCTCGACCGCCACATCGAGAACCTCACGAAGCTCCTTGCGCACCTCAAGGCGCGGAACGTCGTCCCCGTGGTCCAGGACTGGGGCGGACCGATCGGCATGGGGTGGGCGACGGCGCATCCCGAACGGGTCGCGGGCTGCGTCGTGTTCAACACGTGGGCGTTCGTGCGCGACCCGCCCATGAAGCTCCCTTGGCTCTTCCGGTTCCTCGTCCTCGGAAAGGGCGGCTGGCGTCGCGCCACGAAGAAGAACGTCTTCACCGAGATCTTCATCGGGAAGGCGCAAAAAAAGAACGACCGGGACCTCGCCCCGTACCGGGCGCCGCACCCCACGCCCGCCGACCGCACGGGCGTCGCCCGGTTCGCCCAGATGATCCCTCCCACAGATCACCCGGACCACGAGTCTTGGGCGACGATGGATCGCATCGAGGCGGGCCTCTCGAAGCTCGCGTCGAAGCCGGCCCTTGTGGTCTGGGCGATGCAGGACCCGGCCTTCCGGAAGCCTTTCCTCGAGCGGTGGACGCGGCTCTTCCG
>JACPAO010000080.1 GCA_016180755.1 Methanobacteriota archaeon | reverse complement strand
TCCATGCGTCGTCGTGGTCCGAATGCGAATGTCCCTGGCCCGGCAAGCGGTGCGGGCACGGCCTCCCGGTCTATGAAGCCAGCGCCAAGGAAGGCGCGGTCTCGCGCCAACAACTTTTAAGACCGGCAAAGGGCGCTTCCCGTCCACCGATGCGGACCGCGGCCGTTGCCCTCTTGCTCCTTTTCGCCGCCGCCGCGGTGATGCCTGCGGGTCCCGCTCAATCGATCGGGCAAGGGCTGGGGGCCACGGATCGCTGCGTGAAGAACTGCCAACCGAACGACGTCAACGGCCCGGTCCCGAAGACGGGGAGCGAACCGACGGGCGTCATCCTCTACGCACACATGGAAGACATCCTCATCCTCGCACCCCTCAATACGCAGCGCCCGGACCCCAAGAAGGAGCCCGACTCGGTCCGCCCGTTGGGGGCCTGCGCGGCGACCCACACCGGCACGTCGGCCGACTTCAAGGTCAACGGTTGCGAGTTCACGATGTTTTCGTCGCCGGGCCTCGTCGAGTACACGTCCGACGGTTGGCGGACCCACATGCAGCCCGGCCTTTCGTACAACGCGAGCGTCGCATCACCGACCATCAACGCCTACTTCACGCTCCGCGGGAACCCCGTCGCGCCCAACGTCGGGATCTACGCCCGCCTCGTTTCTGGAAGGTTTCCGTCCAGCGGCCAGATCATCGCGGAGTCGGCGTACGGCGCGGCGGCCGCGACGCGCCACCTCGTCTCGCTCCCGGGCGATTCCTACGAGAGTTGGGAGTACGAAGTCCCGCTAGCCGTGAAGAACGCGATCATCCCGGACACGAAGTCGGCCGCGGGGTTCGCGGTCTTCGTCCGTGTATTCCAGATCGGCAACGAGGCGGCCACCGTCACCCAGCCCGCCATCGGGCTCCACGTCGGCGCGAAGTTTCCGCCGCGCCTGGCCTTCACCGTGAACGAGCCCATGCGGACGCGCGACCATTCCGTCGTGAGCTACAAGGGAACCGCGTTCTTCCGCTGGTCCTTCGAAGCCGTCTGGGGCTCCTACGACATCGACGCCGCGACCCTCGCCTTCAACTCCACCGGCCCCACCCACCTCTCCCCCGAAGCCGTCCGGCATGTCATCCTGAGACGGAGCACCGACATGAATGGCTACTTCAAACCCGTCAACAGCACCTGGTCGGTCGACTACAACCAACATCGCCTTGCCGACGGCGCGTACGAAGTCACCGCGAGCATCCTCAACCTCCAGCACACGTACAGGCTGGAGCAGAAGTTCGCGTTCGACGTCGAGGACGGCGTTCCCCGGATCCCCAACGCCGACATCAAGGGCAAAGGCGTCCCCGCTCCTTCCCTCGTGGTCGCCCTTGCAGCTCTGGCGGCGGCGTTCGTCCTCGCGCGAAGGACCTAGAGGCAAACGCAAAGCCTTTCAACTGTCCACCCGTGGGACCAAGGCCACGGAGCGGCAGCGCGACCGACGGTTGGCCCCGCAAGGGGTTTCAGCTGAGGAACGTCCGCCCTCCGCCAAAACGGGAGCCTAGCCAGGTGGCCGCGAGAGTGGCCGCGGAGGCGCAGCAACGACACAGCCGCGGGTTCAAGCGATGACGGGGTCTGCCCCCGAGGTCGCCTGCGGACGTGATGAAACGTGCCATCCGCCCCGGGAGCAATCCCAGCAAGGGAGCTCAGTAGAATGTCGCGTGCCCGGCCCCGCAAGGGGTCGGGGAAACAGAAGGCGGCGTACTCGCCGGACCGTGGCACCTTTTGACCTAGCGGAAGCCTCCCGCCACATTCACTCTGCCCCCCCAGCAGCCCCATCAGGAATGGAGGAACATACTGAGGGGCTGCGGAGACGGCTATTAATATGAACGAACGCCATTCTTTGGACGTGGAATTCGACGTTCTGCTCGAACAGGACGAGGACGGCGCGTGGGCGGCGTCCGTCCCCGCGCTGCCAGGATGCTTTTCTCAAGGGGACACCCGAAAGGAGGCCCTCGCAAACGTCCGGGAAGCCATCGCGCTCCACCTCGAAGGCGCCAAGCCCCTTCCCCTGCAGGACGTCCGCCTCGACAAGGTCCGGGTCGAGGCGTAGGCGATGGCGCGGCTTCGGCCGCTCCCCTTCCGGAAAGTGGATTGGGCCCTCCGTCGCTTGGGTTTCGTCCCCGTCCGGACACGAGAGCCATGTCCAGTATCGACACCCGGACGGGCGCCTCACGACCGTCCCGGCGCATGCGGCCAAGGACTTCTCCGTTGGCCTCCTTCGTTCCCTCCTCCGGTTCCTGGACCTGAGTGTCGACGAGTTCGAGCGACTCGATTGAACGACGGCCGCCGTCCCCGGCGACATCGACGCGGGACGTTTCCAGCCACGGGTGCTCGCCACGGAAGGAGATCGTTTTCCTCGCGGGTTCGAATCCGGCCCCGCCCGCCTCTCCCCTTCGCATGAAGCCGCGTTGCGCGACGGATACCCAAGCGCTCCAGACGTTTCGATGGGAGGGCTTTTCTGGCCCCTGTCACGTTTCCAGCCCCGATGGAACGCCGAACGTTCGGGCCCACGGGCGCCGCGGTCAGCGTCATCGGCCAAGGCACCTGGCAGCTCCGGCGGCCCGACCATGCCGAGCGCGCCCTTCGCGCCGGGCTCGAGGCCGGCATGAACCACATCGACACCGCCGAGCTCTACAAGGGGTCCGAGGAGGTCGTGGCGCGCGTCGTGAAGGGCCGCCGGGCCGATGTCTTCCTCGTCACCAAGGTCCGGCCTCCCAACACGTCGTACGAGGGCACGATCCGCTCCGCCATGGGGAGCCTCAAACGCCTCCAGGTGGACCAGGTGGACGTGCTCCTCCAGCACTGGACCGACGACGCGCACCCCATCGAGGAGACGATGCGGGCCTTCGGCCAGCTCCTCGATGAGAAACGGACCAAGTGGGTCGGCGTGAGCAACTTCGAGGTCGAGGAGATGGAGCGCGCGCAGTCGGCCCTCGGCCGGCACAAGATCGTGTGCAACCAGGTGTACTACTCGCCGGAACAGCGCGGCGCCGAACACGAGGTCCTCCCGTACTGCAAGAAGCACAACATCGCCGTCGTCGCCTACTCCCCCTTCGGGAGCGGGCGGCCTCCGGCGAAAGGCGGCCCCGGATGGAAGGCACTCGAGACCGTCGCGGCCCGCCGCGGGGTGACGCCGTTCCAGGTCATCCTGGCGTTCCTCGTCCGCGAACCGAACGTCTTCGCGATCCCCAAATCGGAAAGCGAGGCGCACGCGCGGGAGAACGCCGCCGCCCTCGACCGGCCCCTTACCCGGGAGGACCTGGGCGAACTCGAAGCCGCCTTCCCGCTGCCCGCGTCGACCCAGCTTCCCATGATTTAGGGGCGAGAAAGCCCCTTACAACGGCGCTCCAACCTCGGTATATAGGCTCGGGACCGGTGGCGGCCCTTGGCGACCCCCATGCGGACCCCGCTTGCCCTCCTCGCAGCTGCCGGAATCGCGATCTCGGCCTTCGCCGTGCCCGCCACGGCCCACGACGAGCCCCAGGCGGGGGAAGTGGACGCCTTCTACTACCTCAACGGGAGCCCCGGCGAGGCCCTCCGCTTGACCGAGCTCGCCCCCTCCTCGGCGAACGAGACGCCCTGGAGCATTTCGGGCTGGTTCGACCCCAACCGAGGCGCGACCATCCAGGTCCCTTTGACGAACCCGGACGCCGACGACGTCGTGAACGAGTCCGCCGGCGTCCACGGCATGGTCTCCTACAAGATGTCCTTCACCCGAAGCGGCACGTCCGTCCTAAGCTACACGCCCGCGGTCCGCTTCGACTGGACGATGGTCGTGGGGAAGCGGGCGAGCCCCTTCCAGAACAAGTGCATCGAGGACCGCGACGCCGTCGACCGCTACGGCCACCCGTACAAGGAGTGCGTGGAGTACGGCTGGGTCGCGGCCTTCCCCGGCCACGAGGGCACGGGGCGTCCCCACACCCACGGGGACGGGACGTCGGCCGACGCGGGCCTCGCCTCGGGCGACTTCTCGTACCTCATGACCTTCACGATCAAGCCGTGCGGGTCGGTCTACAACTGCCCCATCCTGTGGAGCCAGTGGCAGTACCACCTCCAGGTCCTCACCGATGGGACCGGGTTCGTCCACTACTTTGCGGCCGACCCGGACCCCGCGCCCCCGGCGGAGGTCGTCGAAGACACGGCGGCGGACGCGAACGCGACCGACGAATCGGCCGCCGACGACGGCAACCAGACGGCCGAGGACGACGGGTCCCCCGACGACGGGAACTCCACCTCGTCGGGCGAGGGAAGCGCCGAGAACGGCTTCCGGCCCGCGGTCTATCACGCTCAACCTGACGGCAAGTCCCCAGGGGTTTCCGCGGTAGCCCTCCTCGGCGGGCTCCTCGGGATGGGCCTATGGTTCCGGCGCCGAGAGCGACGGGACCCGTAGCCGCGTCCGGTTGAGGCATTTGCCCAAGCTTCGGGGGTGGCGGCGCGTCTCGCACCGCGTCGCCATCCCCCGAGCCACCTTTTTTTTTGAGCCCTCTTCGACAATCACGGAGAGAGCGGCTGCGGGGCGGGAGGCTTCGAAGGGCCGACGGCGAAGTAGCGACGCCATTTCCCCTCCTGCCGGACCTGGAGTTGGCCTTGGGCGGCAAGGCGGTTCGCGTGGTACGACACCGATTCCCGAGGAAGCCCGAGGAGGGAACTGAGTTCCTTCTGGGTCACGCCCGGGTTCGACGAGATGGTGTCGAGGATCTGCTGCTGGGTGCGCGTTAGGTAGGCGGTCGGGACGATCTTCGGCCCGCGCAGGTAGAACCGGGTCCGGAAGCCGTCGCGGTAGGAGCGCACGAACTCCTGCGACTCGAGTACGCGAAGGTGGTGGACGAGGGTCCCGTTCGACAGTTCGAGCTCGCGGCGCAGGTCCGAGAAGCTCGGGCCGGGATTGTTCTTGATGTACTGGTAAACCTCCTCGCGCTTCTCGTGCGCGAGGACCTCGTCCTTCTCGAGGCGTGAGAAGAGGCCGAGGCCGCCCAGCATGCCGAGGAACTTCCAGCGGCCGAACTCGGTCGCGAGAAACGCGGCCGCGGCGGTCGCGGCGACGATCCCGCCGCTGGCGGCGAGGATGGTCGGCAAGGGGAGTCCCTCGTCGGGGGCGTTCGCGGCGTTCGGGTCCGACCCGGCCGTCGCGGCCGGGACGTCGTCCCAATACATGCCAAAGCCGTAGTCCCAGATGCCCTCGACGTCGATCGTGATCCTCCACTCGCCCGGGACGGGGCTCGCTTCGGCGACCCAGCGTTCGTCCTGCTTGTTCCCGATTCCTTCGATGGTGGTGGGGTCGTACGATTTGCCTTTGGGATCGAACGCCTGGAACGTCGCCTCGCCCTGGATCCGGTACCGCATCTTGATGACGAGGTCGCGTGCCCCGGTCGGGACGGCGAAGCGTTTCACCGTGCTCGTGTCGCCCATGGAGTCGTCGTTCGTGCGGTCGCGCGCGTCCGCGAACGTCCAATCCTGGCCCGCGGGCGGTTCCTCCTTCTTCGCACTGCAGCCGGCGAGCGCGCCGAGGAGGAAGACGGCGAGGACGAGGAGCACGCTGCGCATGGGAGACGCCTAGGGACGGGTTTGGAGGAACCAGGGGAGTATTTATTGGAACTGGAGAAAAGATGCACGCGAACCCTTTTTTCGATGGCAACGGCCCGAAAAGTCCAAAGGCACGGGAAGGGCCGTTCCACCCGAACCGACGCTTCCAGAAAATGGTTTTGAAGACCAGTGCATTACACACGATTCCGCGCAGGCTCTGTGGGGCAGGCGCGATCGGACCTCCCCCGTGGAGGACCGAACACGACCCGGCCGGGCCATGGAACGGCCAGGCGTGCAGTAGGACCCGAAGAAATCTCCGGCCCGTCGGAGCGGCCTCGGTCGCTCCGGTGGCCTCCTCGCCTCGAAAGAGGCAGGACCGTCGGACTCGACGGAGCATAACGCGACGAGCCCGTCCGGCAACGGACGGCGGACGCGTCCCAGCTCTCCGGAGCCG